>CAMWTV010000024.1 GCA_947177215.1 uncultured Muribaculaceae bacterium | reverse complement strand
TCTCAACACCTTTCGCCAAGTCAACGCATATGATTACCGAATCGAAAGCTGTGAGGGTGCGATAGGTGTCTTCGGCAAAGTCCTGGTGGCCTGGTGTGTCAAGGATGTTTATTTTGTAATCGCCATAATTGAATCCCATGACGGATGTGGCGACTGAAATGCCACGTTGCTTTTCAATCTCCATCCAGTCGGATGTGGCTGTTTTCTTGATTTTATTTGATTTTACAGCTCCGGCGATATGGATGGCACCTCCGAAAAGCAGCAGCTTTTCAGTAAGGGTTGTTTTACCGGCGTCAGGGTGTGATATGATGGCGAATGTGCGCCTGCGGTTTATTTCTTCGGTTAAAGTTGACACAGGGGAAAGTTTTAGTTTTAACGTTTTCTGTCTGGATGAAACCCGATAGCCCGGGTGGTGTTATTCGGTTTCGCCCATCTCTCTGAGGCAATCGGTCAGGGCTTCTTCCCAATGGGGTATTTCTACTCCATATGTCGCTTTGATGCGGCTGCGGTCAAGAAGGCTGTAGAATGGTCTTGTTGCCGGAGTGGGGTAGTCTTCGGTCGATATGGGTGTGACTTTTACGTCGCGTCGTGCTATTCGGAATATCGCCTGGGCAAAGTCGTACCAAGAAGCGGCGCCCTCATCAGAGAAGTGATATATTCCCGGCACCCACTGGTGTGACCTCAGAATGCGGACTATGGCTTTGGCCAGGTCGCGTGTGTATGTAGGTGTGCCTATTTGATCGCAGACAACTCTCACCTCACTCTGTGTCTCGGCTTTGCGCAACATTGTTTTCACAAAATTGTTGCCATAAGGCGAATAGAGCCAGGATGTGCGGATTATTATGGCTTCTGGAGCAAGTGCAAGCAATGCTGTCTCGCCTTTACGTTTGGTAGTGCCGTATTGCGAGATGGGGTTTACTTTGTCTGATTCTTTGTATGGGCGGTGGTTGGTGCCGTCGAATACATAGTCGGTAGAAATATGGATAATTTTCGCACCGATGGCATCGGCTGCGAGCGCGATGTTCTTGACGGCATCGATGTTGACCTGCGCGCATTGCATTTTCTCTTCCTCGGCGCGGTCGACTGCTGTGTAGGCGGCACAATTCACCACATGAGTGATATCGTTATTGGCCACGAACGCCTCGACTGCTTTAAGATCAGTCAGGTCAAGTATGTCTGAGCCGGTGTATATAACGGAATCGGGAAACTCTGAGTCAAGCTGTTTGCGCAGTTCACTGCCAAGTTGCCCGTTTGCGCCTGTCACTAATATTTTCATAAAAGATTATTCAAATTCGCTGCAAAGGTAATGATTTTAGCCCAAACAAACATGCTCGTCAGGCTATAAGGAGTTTTATTTGACGGGCTGAGGCTCGTCGTCGTGCCGGAAGAGCTTGTCTTCCTCGTCAAGATGAAAATTTTTCGACAATGTGGCGATGAAGTTGGATATCTGGGCAATAGCGTCGCGAGTGCTGTCAGTCAGTTCTTTTTTCTGCAGGCGCATAAGGAGCATTCCATAAAGGGCGGTGAAACAGGTCTCGATTTCTCCGACCTGATTGTCGCCGGCTTTGGAACGTAGCTCAACAATGAAGGGGAGAGTTTTGTAGAATTCGGCGGTGTATTCAGGAAAGGATGGGTCTTTGAGCAATGCCTGGTGGAGTTGTACAAGCTGGTTCAGTATGTTGTTGTTTATCTGGAGATGGCCTGATGATGTTATTCCCTCACGGCGCATCATGTCGATAAGCGACTCATACCATTCTTCCATTTCGCGTTTTTGCGGAGGAGTCAGTTCGAACCGGTCGATGACGTTGCGTCTTATCTTATCCATGTCAAAGCCGTTGGCACGGATGAGATCCTCAATGTGCCACATGTATATGAGGTATTCGGCAATATTCTCTTTTCGTTTTTGAGATGCTATGATCATGTCGGTGAAATTTGTTTACAGGTGCTTTGATTGCAGTGCAAAGATACAAAACAATTACCAAATCTGTCTATATAAGCCAGAACACTTCGTGCATGTTTTGGTTTGCCGATGGTTGCTGTTATTTAATTATAAGTAAGTCGTCAAAATTATTACGCACATGGTTATCTATGAGGCTTTATATTATCGTCGGAGTCTTTCCGGCGCTTTTCACTCTCTTCATCAGTCGTGTAGCTCGCTACACTCCTTCTTCATCGAGCGAAAATCGCTCGAAAATCCTTCCGCCGGTAATATAAAATAATTTTTACGACTTACTTATGTTAGGGGTATATTTTCGTAATATATGCGTTTTTGCTGTATAGAATGCCCTTAAAAATGGTCATCACGAACTGTTGTCAAACTATTTTTTCGATTTTTTATTGAAAAATTGAATAATTCAAAAAAGGTTATTATATTTGCAGGTGTAATGGATAACTCTATAAGACCAAAAATAAACACAACAGTTATATTTACCTATTAAAATCCCCTACAATGAAAAATTTAGTAGACCAGATCGGCGCAGTCTATGCCGCCTTTGAAAAAGAAGTTAAAGCTCATGTTGAAAACGGCAATAAGGCAGCCGGCACACGCGCCCGTAAGGCTTCTCTTGAACTCGAAAAACTGATGAAAGAGTTCCGTAAGAAATCTATTGAAGCTTCGAAGTAAAAGACTTTTCAAGAGGCCAGAGTGTATCGGCCTGACGAAATTATACGTGTACCGGGTTTCCTCGACTTAATCAAAGGGAACCCGGTAAGCGTATATAATAAGGTTTAGAATCTGTGGCTACATGTTTTGGTCGTCGCTATTGCGCGGGTTGTTGTTCAGCGATTTGGTGCGGTCGTTTACCATCTTTGCGCTGACTTTATTTCCGTCAGCAGTATCAACGGCCATTCCAGGCAGGTCGCGTAACCCTTGTTTGACGGCATCGCTTGTTTTGCCGGTAGCTTCTTTTATTTTATCTCCGACTGCGTGCAGGGCTTCGCCAACACCACCGTGTTTGAATTTCTCGCTTACTTCAGATACGGTTTCCTGAATATCAATATTGCTGACGTTTTCTTTTATCTGATCGCCTACAGCATGCAGCTTGTCGGAAATATGGGCTTTTTCAGCTATGTCTTTCAGGCCATCGAGGGCGGAATTAATTTTATCGTTCATTGTTGTGTCGTTTTTGGGTTGTGTATATGACTTTATCATCACAACGAAAATACGACAGCGAGAGTTCGATCATTCAAGAGGAATTTTGCAAAGCTCCTCAATATATGAGAGGATTTCATTTTTGCCTCTTCGGTCGACTGATGATGACTTGAAAACAGGGGGTAGCTCTTCCCATCGCTCAAGTAATTCAGCGCAATATGCAGCGGTTGCGCCTTTTGCGGCTGATGCGCTCAGTTTGTCAAGTTTTGTGAAGACAATGCAGAACGGCACTTCGTTTTCTCCGAGCCACTCCATAAATTCGAGGTCGATTTTCTGGGGCTTATGGCGCCCGTCGATCAAAAGAAACAGGCATGTCATCTGCCGACGGTTAAGGATATAGTCCTTTATTATCCGCATGATCTGTTTCCGACCCTCTTTGCTTCGCTGGGCGTAGCCGTAGCCGGGCAGATCGACCAGAAACCACTCGTTGTTTACAATAAAGTGATTTATCAGAAGTGTTTTTCCGGGAGTGGATGAGGTCTGTGCCAGGCTTTTCTGGCCGGTAAGCATATTTATCAGCGATGATTTGCCTACATTTGACCGGCCGATAAATGCGAATTCATGGCGCATTTCGGATGGGCATTTCTCTACGTCGGTGTTGCTTATAACAAAACGGGCTGTGTTAACAATCATTTTAAATGAATTTATTTACACAAAAGTAGATATTGTCGTAGAAAAAAACAAACCGGCACATATGACAGTTTATACAACCATCGAAATTTGTTAACTTTGCAGACAATAAAAGTCAAGCCTTATAACGTTTGTGTGAACTATGCGCAATCCTGACCGACAGACCACGTTCCGTTTCAAGCAGTTTGAAGTTTCAAACTGTAAAAGTGCCATGAAGGTAGGCACAGACGGTGTGTTGCTCGGTGCGTGGGCGTTTGACGATGTCAAGCCGGAAGATGTTGCATCTGTGCTTGATGTGGGATGTGGAACAGGGCTGCTGTCGCTTATGATGGCGCAGAGGTTTGACAAGGCCCGGGTTTCTGCCATTGATATAGATCAGGCCGCGGCAGATGAGGCCTTATATAATTTCAGTTCGTCAAACTGGAGTGAAAGGCTTTATGCGGAGTGCTGTGGTCTGGAAGAGTTTAGTCCCGATGGTGTTTTCGATGCCATAATATGTAATCCGCCGTTTTTTACGAGTGGCGAACTGTCGCCCGACAAGGAACGTAGTGTGGCCCGTCATGAAACGTCTCTTACGCTTGAGCTGCTGCTTGGCAGATGCTCGTCGCTGCTTTCAGAACGAGGCCGAATGGCAATTGTAACGGCGGCTGAGAATTGTGAACGTATTAATTTTATAGCCGCGTTGAATCATCTTGCTGTGATAAGGCTGTGTCATGTATATACGAAAGAGACTAAACCCAGCCGCAGGATTCTGTGTGAACTGTGCCGGGCCGGAGAAAGTGCGGTGCCGATGCGCAGTGAACAACTTGTGATACATGACCGAGGTGGTGTATTCTCGAAAGAATATATCCGGCTGGTGTCACCATTTTATATTAAATTTTAACTGATTTATGACGAACCGTTTTAGCAATCACCAGTCAAAGGGGATGAATATGACTATAAGTAAACCGGGTAGCGCTATTGTGCTGCTGTTTTCGATGTTTGCGTTCTTCCTGATTCTCACCCCGATACTGACGGGCTTTTTGGGCGGATTATTCAAGAAGCCTGAGGCTGCGCTGAGAATTTCCATGGTTGTGCAGGATCTGCTGGTGTTTATTATTCCGGCTCTTGTGACGGCGCTTGTCTCCACCAGACTTCCGGCGCGGCTTCTGGCCGTGGATGTCAGGCCTGCCTGTAACCAATTGTTTCTGGCGCTGTTGGCGCTTCTTTGCTCGGTGCCGGCCATGAATCTGATTATAAGCTGGAACGAGGGGATTCATCTGCCTGAGAGTATGGCAGGGGTGGAGGCAACGTTGCGCGCACTTGAGAAAAATGCGGCCGATGTGACAGAAATGCTCATGGCCGGGGCATCCGTGCCGTCGCTTATCGTTTCTGTGCTCATAATAGGTGTGTTGGCCGGTTTCAGTGAAGAGTTGTTTTTCAGAGGGGCGCTACAACGCATGGTGATGATGACAAAACTGAATGCGCACGCTGCCATCTGGCTGGTGGCGTTTCTGTTCAGTCTTTTTCATTTTCAGTTTTTCGGGTTTGTGCCCAGAATGCTGTTAGGCGCGTTTTTCGGATATCTGCTCTGGTGGTCAGGGTCGTTGTGGATTCCGGTAGCAGTACATATGTTCAACAATGCTCTGGTGGTGTGTTCGACCTGGTATTCTGCCAATCATCCAGATTCGGAATTTAGTGCCGACAGCATAGGGGTAGATGTCTCATCGCCCGGATCGGTGATAATTGTGGCTATGAGTGTATTGCTTACCGCGTTGGCGATATATTTTGTGAGGAAAAGCGCGCTCAGGGAGCGGAGGGGGTGAATTGCTTGCGGTGGAAAATGAAGTTCCGTCCGAGGTATTTTTCACGTACCACAGGGTTGGCTGCAAGTTCTTCTGACGTTCCTTGGAATAGGATCTTGCCTTCAAAAAGCAGATAGGCACGGTCGGTGATGCGAAGGGTTTCCTGAGCGTTGTGGTCGGTGATAAGAATGCCGATGTTCTTTTCCTTGAGCTTGTAGACAACCTCCTGAATATCTTCGACGGCAATAGGGTCTACACCTGCAAAAGGCTCGTCGAGCATGATGAACTTCGGGTTAATGGCAAGGCATCGCGCAATCTCGGTGCGTCGACGCTCGCCTCCGGAAAGTCTGTCGCCAAGATTTTTACGTACTTTTTCAAGTCTGAATTCCGCGATAAGGCTTTCAAGTTTGTCGCGTTGCTCCTCTTTGGTCATGTCTGTCATCTCAAGAATTGACCGGATGTTGTTTTCCACTGTCATTTTCCTGAATACTGACGCTTCCTGTGCAAGATAGCCGATGCCGTTCTGGGCGCGACGATACACAGGATATTTAGTGATGTTCTTGTCGTTAAGGAATATCTGGCCTTCGTTAGGTGTTATAAGACCGGTTGTCATGTAGAATGTGGTGGTCTTTCCAGCTCCGTTCGGCCCGAGCAATCCTACAATCTCGCCTTGCGTCACATCGATCGACACATGATTCACAACTGTGCGCTGGCGATATTTTTTGACAAGATTCTCTGTACGCAGAACCATTTTCTCGTCGGATACCGCCGGTTTTATCTCTTTCTCGTCCATTATAATGGTCAGGATTACAATTTTGTCGGGATAGCGGCGGCGGACTGGCTGCGACGCAGACGGCCATCGATATAATCAGTAAGCAAACCAATCGCCACGGCATTTTTTCCGCCCTGAGGAATAATCAGATCGGCATAGCGTTTAGACGGTTCGATATACATGTTGTGCATCGGTTTCAGAACGTCTTCATACCGGTCTATGACCATTTGCGGAGTGCGGCCGCGTTCAATGCAGTCGCGTGCAATTACGCGTATCAGGCGGTCGTCCGGATCGGCGTCTACAAAACATTTCACATCCATCATCTCTCGCATGACAGGATCAGTGAGAACCAGAATTCCTTCAACGATAACCACATCGCGTGGCTCGACATGCACGGTCTCTTCCTGACGGGTGCATGTGAGATATGAATAGGTCGGCATCTCAATTGAGCGGCCATTCTTAAGCTCTCTCAGGTGTTTGGCCAGAAGAGTCCATTCGATCGCATCAGGTTCATCGAAATTTATCTTGCTACGCTCGGCAGGGGGGATGTGAGATGAATCCTTGTAATAGAAGTCCTGGGGAATCACGGCAACTTCTCCCGCCGGGAACGACGAGATTATCTTATTGACTACGGTTGTTTTTCCAGAGCCGGTTCCTCCGGCGATTCCTATAATCAGCATATGCGTTTTATTTGAGAATTCAGGAGCTTACACCTGTGTAAATCAAGATGCAGTTAGCTTTAATGGCTACGAAATTAGTAAAAATACCTCAAACGAACCTTATCCGGACTCGTTTTTTGCTAAAAATTCGTACCTTTGTCAAGACAAACAAAAGACTCCGAATGGCGTTTAGATTTCCAGAGGAGTCTCATTAGTTCAACTCTGAGAGAGGGAATCTATCAAACAATATCCGGGGATTGCCCGGTTTCAATTTATTATGGTACTTGTAAAATCGCTGGAACAGCTTGGCAAATACACTTTATTTCTGTGCAAGACGTTTTCCATTCCTGACAAGTGGAGAACATTCTTCAAGCGCACCGTTCAGGAAATCATAAAACTCGGTGTCGACTCGATTCCGCTGGTAATTGTAATTTCGTTGTTTATAGGAGCTGTGATAACAATCCAGATGCAGCTCAATGTGACATCGCCTATCATTCCCGCATATTCAGTGGGGCTGGCGACAAGAGATATAGTTCTTCTGGAATTCTCCAATTCAATTCTGTGTCTGATTCTCGCAGGTAAAGTAGGGTCGAACATCGCTTCTGAAATCGGAACGATGAGAGTCACGGAGCAGATCGACGCGCTTGACATAATGGGTGTGAATTCGGCAAACTTTCTTGTGCTTCCGAAAATCGTGGCATTTGTAATCTTTATGCCAGTGCTCGTTGTGTTCTGCATAGGCACGTCTTTTGTCGGCGGCTGGGGCGTGGCGGCATTCACTGATCTGATCAGTGTGTCGAGATATGTCTACGGCATGCAGGCGTTTTTTCAGGAATGGTATGTCTGGTATGGCCTGATCAAATCGCTGTTCTTTGCGTTTATTATCTCTTCTGTAGCTTCATTTTTCGGCTATTATGTCAAGGGCGGGGCGCTTGAGGTAGGCAAGGCAAGCACAAACGCCGTGGTGTCCAGCAGTATTCTTATACTGCTTTTCGATGTTGTATTGACTAAACTCCTGCTGCAATGATTGAGGTAAAGAATATAACAAAATCGTTTGACGGCAAAACGATTCTTCATGATGTAAGTGCCCGATTCTTTTCGGGAAAGACCAACCTTATCATAGGGCAGAGCGGCTCGGGTAAAACCGTTCTGATGAAGTCGATAGTAGGCCTTGTGCGTCCGGAAAAAGGGGAGATTCTTTATGACGGGCGAGATTTCCTGAAAATGTCTGACTCTCAGATAAAGTCGTTGCGACAGGAGATCGGGATGCTTTTTCAGGGATCGGCACTGTTTGATTCGGAGACTGTGCTGGGAAATGTCATGTTTCCACTGAGAATGTTTTCAAAGATGACAAGGGGCGAGATGACAGACCGTGCACGTTTCTGTCTGGAACGAGTGAACCTTGCAGGAGCCGAATCGAAATTCCCTTCGGAGATTTCAGGAGGTATGCAGAAGCGCGTGGCGATAGCACGTGCTATCGCGCTTAATCCGAAGTATCTTTTCTGTGATGAACCGAATTCAGGTCTTGACCCGAAAACCTCGATATTGATAGATGAGCTTCTACACGACATAACGCATGAGTATAATATAACGACCATAATAAACACTCATGACATGAATTCCGTGTTGGGAATCGGAGAGAATATCGTGTTTATAAACAAGGGGCACCGGGAGTGGGTAGGCGACAGAGAGCGTATATTCACCTCATCGAATGAGGCTTTGAACGAGTTTGTGTTCGCCACACGCCTGTTTCAGGAAGTTAAGGATTATATCATCTCGACAGGACATGCCCGACAGCGATCGACATCGGCCGAGTCGTAAGGCAGAATTACATACAGAGACTACGATTTACATTTTCACCGACGGCAGTTCATCTCTTCATTCAATGATGACCGGTCATCGGAGCGGTTAATTCAATCAACGGTACAATTTATGAATGGTGAAAAAGTAAAGAATCAGGAACCTGATAAAAGACCTCATATCGGGGATTTGCAGGAGAATGCGATACCGGCGGAGCTAACAGAGCTGCAGTCGCGCAATCTGCTGCGTAAAACCGAGCTGGAGATGCTCCCCGGCTACTACCGGAATCTGCTCAGAAATCTTGGCGATATTGCGGAGCCGGGAGATGTATCGTCTCTTCGCAAGATATTGCATAACGGGGTTGTCGGCGGACATTATCATCGTGATAAATTCGGGAATTCGGCGTTTATACGAAGCCTTCTCACCGCGACCGAACTTTGTAGCAGGGTAAGCCCTGACAGAAATATGGTCATTGCCATAATGCTTTATCCGCTGTGTCAGGCTGAAGCCGTGGGGCATGACGAGATTGAGCGCACATGGGGTGATGATATAGCGAAAATGGTTCGTGGCCTGCTTAAGGTCACGACCCTGTATCAGCGTGGCGCTGCTGTGGAATCAGAGAATTTCAGACGTCTGTTGATGACCTTCGCTGAGGATATCCGTGTGATAATCATAATGATCGTTGACCGATTGGTGCTGATGAAGATAATAAATCATCACCCCAATGAAAAGCTGGTGCATGACATTGCCTACGAGGCCAATTATCTTTATGCGTCGCTGGCACACAGACTCGGACTATATGCCATCAAGTCGGAGCTCGAGGATATGTCGCTGAAATATACCGACAGGGAAACTTACACCTCAATCGCAAGGCAGCTTAACGAGCGTAAAAATGCCCGTGACGCCTATATCGCGGCATTCATAGGCCCGATAAAAGAAAAACTCGATGCGCTTGGCCTGAAGTTTGATATAAAGGGACGGACGAAGTCGATCTTCTCTATCTGGAATAAGATGAAGAAGCAGAAAAACGACATAGACCATATCTATGATCTGTTTGCCATCCGCATCATAATTGACACGCCTCCTGAGAAGGAGAAAAATGACTGCTGGCTTGCCTATTCGGTGATCACCGATATGTATCAGCCTAATCCGTCGCGCATGAAAGACTGGATTTCGATACCTAAAAGCAACGGGTATGAGTCTCTTCACATCACTGTGGCCGGCCCTGAAGGGAAGTGGGTGGAAGTGCAGATCAGAACACGACGCATGGATCTGGTGGCAGAGAAGGGGCTGGCGGCGCATTGGCGTTACAAGGGTATCAAAAGCGAGAGCAACCTTGATGCGTGGATGAACAATGTGCGCGACATTCTTGAGACCGCCGATTCAGGGCCGATGGAGCTGATGCGCAATTTCAAGATGGATATATATGACAAAGAGGTGTTTGTGTTCACGCCCAAAGGAGATCTTTACAGATTGCCGGCCGGTGCTACGCTGCTTGATTTTGCGTTCAATATCCATTCTAAACTGGGCTGCATATGTGTGGGGGGCCGTGTTAATGATAAAAATGAAAAGCTGACATATAAGCTCAGGAGTGGCGACACGGTTGAGATTCTGACATCGGCCAATCAACAGCCTAAACAAGACTGGCTGAATATAGTTGTAACGTCAAAGGCCCGTACAAAAATACGCCAGACGCTTAAGGAGCGTGAAAACCGTCTGGCAGATCTCGGACGAGAGATGCTTCAGCGGCGTTTCAAAAACAGGAAAATCAGCTTTGACGAGGCAATGCTGAGTCGCCTTATCAAAAAGATGGGGTTCAAGAACAGCACGGATTTCTTTAACGACATTGCTGATGAAAAGCTTGATGTGAATGTTGTTACCGAGCGTTATCTCACATTTGAGAGTCAACTTCATGACAATCATGCAACGCGAGTCTCGGCCGAGGAGTTCACCCTTCAGAATCAGCCGGATGAGTCGGATGCGTCGAAGTCTGACGGTGGCGACGTGCTTGTAATCGGCAATGATGTGAAGGGGCTTAACTATAAGTTCGCCAAATGCTGTAATCCGATTTACGGAGATGATGTGTTTGGCTTCATATCGGCCGAAGGGGCCATAAAGATTCACAGATGTGATTGTCCGAATGCCAGAAATATAAAAGAGAGGTATCCTTACCGGATGATTTCCACCCGATGGTCGGGAAAGATAGGCAATCAGTTCGGCGCCACATTGCGTGTGGTCGGACGTGACGACATAGGGATTGTTACAAATATCACCTCGATTATTTCGAAAGAAAAAAATGTTGTTCTCCGCAATATCGCCATCGACTCGAATGATGGAATGTTTCAGGGGCATCTTGTAATCGGCGTGAGCGACACACGCACATTGTCGGCTTTAATAAAAAAAATACAGACAGTAAAAGGGGTGAAAGATGTGCAACGCGCAAACTGACACCTTAAACCTTTATATCAAGAAAACATGAAATATCAGTTATCAACACTGGCTCTTGCAGCGGTTTTAACCTCATGTGGAAACTCTGAAAACAGTGATGCGCGCATGATTTATTCTCAATCGGAGGAGGCTTTCAGGTCGGGCGACTATTCAGCCGCAACCATACTGCTTGACTCTTTGCAGAAATGCTATCCGGCAGAAGTGAATATCCAGCGAGAAGCCATGGCACTCAGGCCAAAGGTTATAGAACAACTTGCTTTGGCTAAAATAACGTCGGTTGACTCTATGACAAAAGCCGACATGTCGGTCATGGAACAGTTGAAGCCCAAGTTCAAATGGGTAAAAACACCCGGAATGATCGAGGGATACTGGATTGCAGCGAAGGGCTACAATCCGGATTTCATGAACACTACAGGCATCGAAGCCAGAGTGTCGGAGATAGGGGAGTTCTATATCGTCTCTTCGGTCAATCCATCGGCAATTGCGCATACGTCAATCACTCTCGATATGGGTGGCAGGTCAGCCACGACTCCGGAGGTGGCATATGACGGAGAAAGCAATTACCGTATTGGGGGTAGCGAAGTGATAACATTCTCGCCTGAACAGAGCGATACCATAGGAGCTCTGGCAGCGGATGTAATGACTACAGGCGCTCCTAAAGCCATGACTCTCACATTCAATGGGGCGAAGGGACACAAGTCGCAGAAACTCACATCGGCACAGGCTGAAGGGATTGTGACTGCCTATCTGTATTCGTCGGCATTGATCAGGGCAAGAGACAACGAAGTCGAGCGCCAACGTCTTGAAAAAACAATCGAGATTGCAAAACGTCAGGCGGCGACAGCTGAAGCGGCTCTCAAGAACTGAGTTTTCTACAATCAGGCCGACGCTATTTTGGGTGTCAGGCAATATGATCAGTAACAGATAGTTAAGATTACAGTCAGAACATTTTGTGTAGCACAGATGTTCTGACTGATGCTTTAATTGACTATCTAACTCATTCTGATTGTATGGATAAGAAAAGACTTACCGCAGAAAACGGGCGCCCGATCGCCGACAACCAAAATGTTCAGACAGCAGGCCTTCGCGGCCCAATGACAATTCAGAATCCATGGTATCTTGAGAAACTTGCTCATTTTGACCGTGAAGTGATTCCAGAAAGACGAATGCACGCCAAAGGTTCTGGGGCATTCGGCACATTTACTGTCACTAATGATATTTCTGAATTTACACGTGCTTCAATTTTTTCGGAAGTTGGCAAGAAGACTCCGTGTCTTGTCAGGTTCTCGACTGTGGCCGGAGAGCGCGGTGCAGCCGATGCCGAGCGCGACATACGCGGTTTTGCAATGAAATTTTATACAGACCAGGGTAACTGGGATCTTGTGGGCAACAATACTCCGGTGTTTTTTCTACGCGATCCATTGAAGTTTCCTGATTTGAACCATGCCATAAAGCGCGATCCGCGCACCGGCATGCGTAACCCGACAAGCAACTGGGATTTCTGGACACTGTTGCCTGAAGCTCTGCATCAGATTACCATCACAATGTCGCCACGCGGAATTCCCGCATCGTTCCGCAATATGCACGGGTTCGGCAGCCATACATACAGCTTTATCAACAAGGATAACAAGCGCACATGGGTTAAGTTTCATTTCTGTTCGCTTCAGGGGATAAAAAACCTTACAGACAAAGAGGCTGAGGCTATTATAGCCAAAGACCGTGAATCGCATCAGAGGGATCTGTTCGATGCAATCGAGCGCGGAGATTTTCCGCGATGGAAACTGCAGGTTCAGCTCATGACTGAGGAGGAGGCGAAAAAATATCATGTGAATCCGTTTGATCTGACGAAGGTGTGGTATCACAAGGACTTTCCTCTTCGTGATGTGGGGATTCTGGAACTGAACCGCAATCCGGAAAACTTTTTCGCAGAGATAGAGCAGGCGGCATTCAATCCGACTAATATAGTCGACGGCATAGGCTTTTCGCCGGACAAGATGCTTCAAGGACGCCTTTTCTCTTATGGAGACGCGCAGCGTTATCGCCTCGGAGTGAATCATAACAATATCCCGGTAAACAGGCCCAGATGTCCGTTCCATTCATATCACCGCGACGGCCGGATGCGTACCGACGACAACTATGGCGCTACGGTGGCATACGAGCCTAACAGTTTCGGAGAATGGCATGATACACCTGAGTTAAAGGAACCGCCGATGGGAGTGAATGGAGATGTCTATGACTATGACGAGAGGGAATATGATGACGATTATTACACCCAGCCGGGAAAGCTCTGGCGACTGATGAGCGCTGACGATAAATCTGCAACGTGTCAGAACACTGCCGCGCAGATGGATGGTGTGCCTCTGTTCATAAAGCAGCGTCATGTCAGGGCTTGCCATAACGCTGATCCGGAATATGGAAGTATGTTGGCCGATGCGCTTGGCATTGATCTTGCGGAAGCTCTTGTGGCCGAAGATCCGGCTCATCCGTCATGGGATAAGCGCAAATCTACGAAGTAGCTGCCACACAGGTATTGAGTATTACCCTAAGAGAGTATGCGAAACGTTTGCCGTAATTCCTTATAGATGGCTGAAAAACCTGAAATTTCAATAGGTTCTAATTCCGCCCTGACAATTCTGCGGAAATAAATTTAATGAACTGCACTCCAAAAGTTGACAAAACACTTTTGGAGTGCAGTTCACAATAGGCATAGCCTCTTAATTTGTCAAAACGCAAACGGTTTTATCTGACTGCAATAATCTTATCAGAGTTATTATTCGACCTCTGGAGTAAGTGATATGGCGAATCCACCTCCACGAGCCATGTGAATTGTGGTTGACGTATCGCTGTTAACTTGCATTTCAGAAATTTTGTATTTTTCCGGATTGTCAAAACAATCGGCGTCGGAGGCGTCGGAATAAATAGTAGCCATGTACTTTTTGCCTGCAGGAAGAAAATCGAACGCAAGTGTGTAGTCGCGGGCTTCATCGTTTGTCACTCCACCGATGTACCAGTCATCGCTATTTTTATCCAGTCTTGCCGCTACAATATATTCGCCCGGTTCGGCATCGAGATATATACTCTTTTTCCAGTCGACGGGCACATCTTTTATAAATTGGAATGCGTCTCTGTAAGCCGTATAATGCTCAGGCATATCGGCGGCCATCTGCAATGGTGAATACATGGTAACGTATAGTGCGAGCTGGTTGGCTATTGTGGCACGTTTATTCTGGCTGTCGGGAGCGAAAGACGCAATATCCATTTTGAATATGCCGGGAGTGAAATCCATCGGGCCACCTTTCAGGCGAGTAAAGGGCAGGATAGTTACGTGTTTAGGACTCATTTCTCTAAATTCCTGTCCCATGGCACTCTCATTTCCGATAAGATTGGGATATGTGCGGCAAAGGCCAGTGGGGCGCACAGCTTCGTGGGCGTTGACCATTATGTGTTTTTCTGCTGCTTTCTTGACTGCATTGAGATAGTGCCGGACTTGTTTCTGGCTGTAATGATGCTCGCCTCGGGGAATGATGTTGCCTACATAGCCACTCTTGACGGCATCATATCCATATTTGTTCATCAGGTCGTAGGCTCTATCCATATGGCGGTCGTAGTTGTCGACAGCTGCAGATGTCTCATGGTGCATCATCAGTTTGATGCCTTTACTGTGCTCATATTCGTTGAGCGCCTTGATGTCGAAATCGGGATAGGGCGTGATGAAGTCGAACACATAGTCTTTCTCTTTTCCGAACCAGTCTTCCCAGCCGATGTTCCAACCTTCGACGAGGAGCTGATCAAAACCGTTAGCGGCTGCGAAGTCTATGTACCGGCGCACTTTTTCGTTGTTTGCTCCATGACGCCCATTTGGTTGTGCCTTTGAATAATCGAATGTGGCGAGGTCGAAATTTTCGGCATCGGTATAGTTCCACGAACTTACGCCGGTTATCATCTCCCACCATACACCCATGTATTTTGTGGGATGAATCCATGACACATCGTCAAGGGCGCAAGGGTCGTTTAAGTTAAGTGTGAGATCTGACGCAAGGATGTCGGTTGCGTTTTCGCCGACCGTTACTGTACGCCACGGGGTTTTGAAAGGTGTGTCGAAAGTTGCCATGGTGCCGTCAGGGCCGGGCGTGAGGTGAGATTTGAACACCATTGTGCTGTCATTGAGATCAAGGTGCATTGCCGGAAAATCGACAAGAGCGGCTTCGTGGAGGTTGAGATAGAGGCCGTCGTCGGTTTTCAGCATCAGTGCGGTCTGTACGCCTGTGGGCGAGAATCGATATTGCGAAACGTTGCTCATGAAGCCGTCGTCGGCATGGCTACGGATTTCGCTGAGGCGGGAGCAGGTGTATTCATATTCCTGGGTGTCGTAATCGCCTGGAATCCACCATGCCATGTGGTCGCCTGTCATGGCTATCTGCGTTTTTTCGTCGGTAATGGTGAAATGTTTTGTAGCCTGTTCCGGGAAAATGTATCGGAATCCGAAGCCGTCATCAAAAACGCGGAACTCGATATCCATTTTTATGCTGCCACGGCTCAGATACACTGTCATCTGCCTGCAATTATTTACGATGGAGTCGTTTTCGCCCCATACCGGAGCCCAGATCTCGTTTATTACAGATTGTGAGATGCTGTCGATGTGAAAGCCGTCGGTAAGATTCTCTCCGTCTTTCATTTCAAAGCCCATCAAAGAGGGATTGACGATAGGTTTGCCTTTATATTTTGCTGAATATGAAGGCTCTCCCTGCGATGTGAGGGTAAACGATAATTCAAGGTCGCCGTCGGGCGAAGATAATGATTCGGAGTTGTTGCTACACCCCGAGAGCAAGATGGCTATTGATAATAGCGTTATTGGTGATTTCATGGGATATATTGTTATGGATGATTATACGAATGGTTTGTGCGCACTCCTGATTGTGTGTGGACTGTATTGCCGAGTGCTTTTGATTTTCATATCTTACCTTTCCCCAATCGTTGGATTCGCTGCGAAATTAATTATTATTATATTACTTG
>CAMWTV010000023.1 GCA_947177215.1 uncultured Muribaculaceae bacterium | reverse complement strand
TGCCCATACAACACAATGCCACCTTTCCGGTTCTATTATATCGTATGCCTATGCGTGACACAATAGTCTGCAAGCTCTCCCATATCAATGTCACAATCTTCATAATCAGATGTTTTCAAGTTCATGTTTGAGTTTATCGCTCCAACACTTCCAGTTCAGATCCGTCTCATATTTCTTTCTTGCAGCCACCGACATAGCTGCAAGCCTGCCGTTTCTCATGCAGTCATCTATCTTGTCGGCGAAATCCTTTCCGGCAGCTGACAAGGGGAGCATGTAGCCGTTCTTGCCGTTTTCCACATAGTTGGCCGTTCCGCCTGTGTCATAAACAAAACAAGGCAGACCGAATCCATTGGCCTCACACAATGCGATGCTTGAGCATTCGGCCCGGCTGGGAAACACAAAAATATCCTGTCCTGACATAATCTCAATCAGACGATGATACTCTTCCGGAATGTTCTTGTCAAGAAATCCGTGATCGAATACCCATGGCAGGTTCTTTATCGCCTGAGGTAGCGATTTCATGCCGGTTATATGAAATTCCACTGCATACCCCCTTTCTATCAATACCTTGCAACAGTCCATAGCAATATCACCGCCTTTACGCTCCCAGTTGACGCCGCTCCAGTAAATCCGCAGCGGCATTGACGGCTCATACCGTCTGTCTATCGCCGGAATATCTTTCATATCGATATTGGCGCCGAACTCTACAACCTTTATTTTTTCTGGATCAATGCCATATTGCCTGATAGCATTCTGCCGGCACCACTCACTCGATGCAATTATCATGTCGGAACGACGGAATGCCCTTTTCCCAAGAATATGTGCTTCCCAGTAGTTATGAAACCACAGGTTAGAGAATTCCGTATAATAACCGAAAAGCGAATCGACCGTAGCATCAACCAGATGAACAACCTTGGCCCTGATATTTTTAGGCAGTGCATTCACTATTGCGATATGTGTAGGAACAAAAATCACATCATATCCCGAATAATCAAACTTCTTTAACGTATGCTTGAAAATCCCGACAGTATAAAATGATTCGTCCATCCTCGTCTGCTTGCCGAACTTGCCGGGAACACGCAGCCAATAAGTGCATCTGAGCTTATCCATGAAAGTTTGCCTGTAATCTCGCATCGCCGATAGATAGTCTACCTCGAATCCGGCTCGCTCAAGCCCCTTGAACGCCTGATACACTGTCCCCGACCAGGCTCGCCGGTCATCTGATGTCGCAGATGTGGATATAAACAGCACTTTCATAACATCAACCTAACGCAGATTTCAGATATCGCATTGAATCTTCTCTTAGCAACGAAAGTTTTTCCCAGACCTCAACGAAATCAATCTCACCATTACACAATATCGCTGCGTTGCCAACAATCAGCCGGTCTGTAAGACCCATAGGCGAAAGCAGATTCATCATTCTGCTATCAGCTTCATTCGACAGCAGAATGAATTCACGCCCTAATATAAGAGAGAAAGCCAACAGATGAAACGAATTGCCGATGCAAAGGGTTGCATTCTTTACAATTGAAAGAAACTCCCGTGGCCCGCAATCAAGCACCCTTATAACATTGTCACCACAATACTCTTCATATGATTGGGTGACCAGAATCTTGATTCCACGTCGTTGAGCATATTCCTGAGCCTTTCTGAAAAAGCCGGATTCCTCTCTTGGCGTATAATAAAAAATATACGGTTCCTTTACAGGAATCCCAACATTAGCGATATCCAGATAATCATCTTTATCAAGCAGCAAAGTCGGATCCAGCACAACCTTGATCTCCCGGTCAGTAAACTGTGACAGAAAACTCTGTCCACGCAATTCCCGTGTTGACAGACTGTCATATCTGTTTATAGCCCTTATCAGCTCGTTCCTGTCCTTCTCTGCGATATTCTCCGGGTGCGAACCCAACGAAGGGGCGTAAGCAATCCGCTTGCCATCATAATCAAAATCGACAAGATAACTCATGTCAAAGTCCCAACAGGCCGGATTCCATATCTGGTCGCTTCCCGTAATGATCGCGTCAAACTGTCTGAGACAGACATAATCCTCAACCTCTTTGGCCGAGTGAAGTTCCTTGCTTACATTCAGGAACTTTTTCAGGAATAGCTCGAAACGGCGATATTTCCTTAACAACGCCCATGTACGGCCGGGAAATCTGAGACACGTCAACGCCGACGATCGGGGGTGCGACAGAGACACCGGAGGGGGCGTCAACGACTTCTGGACATCAGTTCTGAAATTTATAATCTCGCTGCCGACACCGAGCTTTTCCAATACACGCTGCAACGCATATGCCTGCAGCATCGACCCGTAATTATGCGACGCATGAAAAGTTAGTACACCGGCATTCATAAGCCCAATCTACGTTTCACAGGTTTAACAAACTTCAAAACGAATATATTATCCGTCTCACACAGCAAATATGCCCGCTTTATTCCTATAGCCCTATATATCGCCCTGAACAGTTTGATCCTGCCGGTTTCCGCCTTGGGTGTGCGAAGTTGCGCGTTTCCTCTCACAGCCTCATCGACCGGACGCTCATGCAGTTCAAGCTCGGAATTTTTCACAAGTTCAGCACCCTTCTCCGTGACAGGCAGAATGCACGAACAGCCGTTTACATTGTCATGCTCCAGATCATCGCCAAGCCCCCAGAAATCGCCTATTGTCACATCCGAACATCTGCTGGGGTTAGCATACCTGCATCTGTAACAGCTGTCCCTATATGTGTAACCATCAATAAACGTATTGTAATAGGCATCCTTGAACCTTTCATACCATACATTACTGTAATATATCTGCCGGTTCTCATTGTCAAAAATCCTCAGGCCCATATCATTCCCCTTCCTGAATTGCACAAGCTCTCCCCTTTTCATCGAAACTTTTCCCACATGAGACTTCAGCAACTCTTGCGATGGCACACCATGGCAAATCAGATCAACACAATAAAGGTTCTCATATCCCTTCCTGAGAAAACTTCTAAGTCCGGCACACTGACAGGGGGTACCGATAAACAAAACCATCAAGCCACCATTAAGATCCTGCCTGATCTGCCTGTAGACATCTCCGATGAAACTTTGCACATACTTGCTCCCTTTAAGCAACACTACATCCGCCTCAGACGCCACCCTTACATGTTCGATATGAATGCCCTTCGACGAAGCACAACCATATACCACCCCACCATTTCTCAGAACATATTGGGCAAACGCAGTAGCTGCACCACCCGAAGTGCTGGTAAGATAATCAGACTCCACCTTATGCCATGCAGCATAAGCTGTCAACGGATAGTTCAGACTCAAGGAGCCATTATTCTCCGGACAGATTTTATGGCATAACTTGCAATCTATGCATTCGTTCTGGTTAACAGCGGGATATAAATGCCCCAGTTTCCCCGGTTTCATTTCAATACACTGCTTAGGGCATATGTTGACACATGCCATACATCCGGTGCATTTTTTTCTTGAACAGATCTCCTCTCCAGTCATCTTTTTAACTTTAACCGCTGAAACCTATTGCCGATTTTATCAATAAACATCTGTCTGGTAGCCTTATTCATACCTAAAGTCCATATTGTGACAAACGTACACACAACAGAAACAGAGCATACCGTAAGAAATCTCAATAAACCTGGATCCATAAATCTCTGAACCGTAAACGGCACTATTGCCGACATTACTATCAGGCCTGTGTTTTTCAGGAAAATCTCCGTAAAAAACTTCCATCCCGGAAAAATAGAGTATTTCGACAACAGAATCATATTGATTATAAACGACAACAACGGCGGAATGCTGCCTACCCAATAAGCGGCGATAGGCCCGAACCCAAGTTTCAGCACACCCCACACCATCGGTATCGACAAAAGGTAAACCGGAACTGAATACATATTGTTTTCCTTCACGCGTCCGATTGCCTGCAACCCGTTCTCTACCATAGAATTGCTGCGATAGATAATTCCGCAGAACAATGTTATCTTGACAAATGCACAGGTATATGGCGGAACATCATTACCCAGCCACAAACCAATCACATAATCAATCTCAAGCAGACAAGGCACTACTATCAGCGCCAACAGAAACAACGTATACTGTGTAACGTTAAAAATAAGCCTCACAAACTTATCCATCTCACCCGAACCATAATACTTTATC
Organism: uncultured Muribaculaceae bacterium; assembly: GCA_947177215.1. Classification (GTDB taxonomy): domain Bacteria; phylum Bacteroidota; class Bacteroidia; order Bacteroidales; family Muribaculaceae; genus UBA7173. The sequence goes on along the minus strand of CAMWTV010000023.1, from coordinate 12,860 downwards.
AACTGCGGCTGTGCTGCTGTAAGAAAGCCCATTACAAACTGAGAAATAACCGCATTCACAGTCTGGGCCAATCCTCTGGCTGCATTCATAACCGTAGAGAAGAAGATATTAAGAATGATCGAGACTCCCTGTCCGTTTACCACTGTTATCACATGACCTAAAATTCCCCATCCGGAGAATGATAGCATCTCTTTAAGCAACGGCCGGTCAACTTTAAGCGACCACTTGCATTCAGGAAATTGCCTGACACAGTAAATTCTGTATATCACCAATCCCACAAGTATTACAGCTGTCTGAAGAACGGAATATATTATAAGTTTGTCGCCGGGAATATATATGAGCATATATATGACGGCAAGCTTCGCTACCACATCAAAAATGCTCATCGTTGCATATAACGTAAACTTCTCATGCGCCGTCACAGCCGCCATATATGGCGTCTGCACAATATTGAAAAATGTGCTGACCATAGCAAGCTGGAAAACCCAGTTGGCCGCATACATTCTGTCTGGAGCAATATTAAGTTTTGAATTCATGAACCATAGTCCGCCGGTTTCAAGCGCGATAACCACTAAAAACGCGATAACAATATGGATCACTAAAGCAGTTGAAAATGTAAGCCTGAGCTTTTCCTCCTCCCCTTTGCCGATATATAGCGCCAGAAAGCGACGCGTACCGGAACTCAGGATATTGTTGAGCACGGCAAAACTTGCCACAAATCCGGCAACCAGATTATTTATACCATAATCGGCCGCCCCAAGCTTATCCAGCACGACTCTCGTTGTTATAAAACTGAGAGCCATGATCGTAAGCTGACGTATATAGAGATAAACCGTGTTCTTGGCTATTTTTTTATTATCCTCGTTCATAAATCATATGTTATTCAGCAAAAACGATCTTGAACGGATTCTCTCTTTATCGACAATTGCCGCCACTTCATCATGATTTATAGTCTTATGAGAAAGGGTTGCGAAATCCTCACTCAGACCTTTGTCAAGCAAATGATCAGACAAGCCCACACTAAATAACAGATCTTCAATACGCGAACCACGGATATTCCATGGCGCTATATACGTGAAGAAATTCTCAGTGCCTAACAGAATGGAGAAAAGCGTACAGTGAAACGAATCTGTCAACACCATATCTGCATTGCCGATCAGACCCAGCCATTCTTCAGGAGAAGCGTCCTTGACAACAATATAGCGGTCATCATCAGGCTGCTCTGTGGCGACCGAAACAAGCTTCTTCCCGCTCTCTTTCGCAATTTTCAGGCCATATTCAATCATAGAACGGTCAAACGACAGCATGAACACCATGACATAATCTGAAAACGATGGCGCCACAGCAAGATTTTTCCAATATTCACTATCCAGAAGAAATGTCGGGTCTGACACTTGTTCTATTTCCACGCCACTGATCCCTGCAAGGAGTTCCCGGGCCGAAGGCTCTCTCACTGAAACAGCATCATATTGTCTGAGCCATTTTGAAAAATCGTTCTTCTCCCCTTTGGTAAGGGTCTTGATACCCACGCTCGAAGCATACGAAATTTTCCGGCCATACCTTACAAAGGTAAGAAAATATGGCTCTATGCAATAAGCCTGAGTAGGGTTCCACACCTGATCGCTTCCGGTAATATAAGTGTCGTAGACAGGCGGATCCGCATACAGTTCATCAATCCCACAGTAAGGCCTTGACAGCGATATTTTGGAATTGAACCTATCAAATGAGGTTAACTCATTGAGGGGGGGGGGAATTACAGGCATTTTCCCATCCTGTCGCACAACCGACAGAACCGAATGTAAAACACTCTTGATACATCTTTTGCATTTCTGTGTTAATGTTTCGAAACGGTTTATGTATGGTCTATATTTCTTCGATGGCTTATAATCACAGTGATATGGACGGTGAAGGTCTATTATAGATACATCGTATCCTTGCTGACGGATATATTCATACAGCGCGAAGCTTTGAAGACAAGCGCCATAATTCGGAGAGTTATGTATTGTTATGATACCTACTTTTTTCATCAATTGCAAATATGACAGATCCGCATGATTTTCTTTACAGCACGTTTAGGCAACGAATAAATCCGGTCAGCCGCTTCACGCTGTTTCTGTCTCGAGAGAACTTTAGTTATCGTTCTCTCGAAGTCTCCTTTATATTTTACAATATACTTCTCAAAATCAACCCGCTGACGCGTCTTGAGCGATGGATGCCGAAGCTGTGAGTCACCCTGTATCGGCTCATCGACCAAACGTTCGCTCACCGCAATCAACTCCTTACCGGTCAAACTCTCCAGAAGAGCATTGCCTTTGTCTGTGTTCACCAGAATCACGGAAACACTGTCGCTGTCAAAATCGCAAGGCTGCAATTTCCCGAGTCCATGATAATCTCCGATTGTAAGATCAGAACACCGCTCTGGTTTCGCGTAATGACAATGGTAGCAATTCTCCCGATAAGAATATCCCCTGTGAAATGCTATATTGTAATTGTCCCCGTCAATGGAACGCTTGGCATAACCGATCTTGCCGTCCCTGTCATACAACGTGAAATAATAATTGGCAGTTCCCATTTCCGGAGATCGAAACGACATTCCTGCCGCACTGATACCCACTCGCGCCTCTACATTCGGGATATGCTGACGCAAATATGAATTAGGAGCCACCCCATGACACACCAGATCGACATAATAAAGATTATCACGATCGCCAAAAGTTTTTTTATAACCGGCTATCTGGCATGGCAACCCGATAAACACAACGATTTTTCCATCTCTGATATAAGGCCTTATCTCCTTATAGACCTCCGACGGATCGCTATATGAATATTTTGAATTCTTAAGTCGATCGAAATTATCGCCAGGCTTGAGAACACAAACCTTGACTGACCAGTCGCTATCGACAAATGCACCCACCGACACCCCGTCGACACTCTGAAGCCATTTATAAATAGCGGATGCGATACCCCCCGACGCACTTATCTTCCTTTGCAACGGGATAGTATTCCAGGCCGCATAAGCCCTTTTCGGATAATTAAACTTAATCGGATGCAGCGCCGGACAGATCTTTTCGCACGCCTTGCAATCTATGCAACGCGACGCATCAATCTCAGGCAATAACACACCGGCGGCATTCTCACGCATTTCAATACACCGTTTGGGGCATACAAACTTACAAGCCTGACACCCTGTGCAATCATTATATCCGGCTAATTCAGGCATACTTCCGACTATTTTTCCCTAAAAAAAACACACTCAACACATCTGAGGTCGAAATAACTCGCTCCACTACTATACACAGATAGCATATCAACACCGACATCAAAGCGCACAGCCCAATGAGTAACAACGAATTGCCGCTCATATCAAGCATCTGCATAAATGCTTTAAGATCAATCATTCTGAAAAAGAAATACTGTATCATGTAGATCGACAATGTATGCGTTCCAATTCTCTTCAGCACACTACCGATGCCAATAGCCGCTTCCCGTTGTTGATTTCTGTCCCACAACATAAAGCACATATACAACGTCATTACACCGGAAATTCTGAGAACAAATTCTGCCACAGACTGATAAAAATCTTTCATCCATAGATAGTAGAATCCAGCTGTCACCAACAGCAGCACTGTCATTACTACATTCCTGCGTGAAACCAAGACCTTCGCCGCATCATAGCTTTTCACAAGCACTCCCATGAAAAAAAACGGATAATAATCAAGCACTTGAAAATAGCTCGTAAACGACATCACCTGATCCGGCAGAAACCTTAGACCCATGCGAACCGCCAGATAACCGGCAAAAACACTCACGAGAAATATGACATTTCGGCTCCGTTCCGACTTTCCGGCTTTCTGAGAGAACAGATTGACCGCTATATAGATCAGATAGAACTCAAACAAGACTATCAGATACCAATAACCGAACTTCCAGAAATGAAATAGAAAGTCAACATAGGCCGCTCCCTTATAAAGTGTCATTACCCCCCCCCACGCAAGAAACGGAACCAAGATCTGACGGGTCTTTTTCCATAAATATCTTCCCCAGTTTGCCATCAATGGCTTACTCACTACCAATCCGTTGAGAAACAGAAACAGAGGCATATTGATCATGACAATATTATCCATGTAGATATTGTCATATCCCAGACCGCAGAAAGTGATGATATGACCCGCCACAACCATAATCATCGCAAGCCCTTTCAACCTGTCGATATACTCCAGTCGTTCTTTCATAACCCCGACAAAAGTTCAACCCATTTGCCCATGTTTTTTTCAGAAGTAAAACGCTTCGCCGATTCAAGAGCATTGAGCTGCATGACACGCCGTTGTTCATCGTCTGAAATCAACCTTATTACCGCTCTTGCGAATGACTTGACATCATTGTTCGGAGTGAGAAAACCGTTATATCCGTCCTGAATGATATCAGAGTACACCGGAGATGAATCCATTACAACAGGAACCACTCCATTCTGAAGCCCCTCGGTAATTGCAAGTCCCCACCCTTCGGCACTTGAAGTCAGCAACAGAATCGCACCTTTTTCATAAAACGGTGCCGGAGGCTGCTGTCCGGTAAATTCAACGTCAGCGATTCCACATTTCAAGACCATTCTTTTGTAACGCAGCAAGTCAGGGCCGTCGCCAACAACATCAAGCCTCCATTCACTTGCAACCGGACAACGCTTCACCAGTTTCCAGGCTTTCAGAATCAACGTTATGCGTTTATGATATTCCGACATGCGCGCACATACCACAACCCTCTTTGATTTCGTTTTGACAATCTCATCCCCGGCGATATCGGGAAATGTAAGCATATTCCCTATCGCATGAAGTTTATTATACCCGTCACGCCGCATTACCTTCTTCAAATAAGGAAAATGTGTCTCTGACAAAGCAACCATCATATCAGAGTTCTCATAGATATAATTGTAGATCTCTCCTTCCGACCGCTGCTGACGGCTCCGGTAGTACGGTCTAAACACATATTGCCTTGCCAACGACACATATTGCCTTAACGTAAGGTGTTCACATGACCGCAGCAAATGTATATCCGACGGATTGCATGGATCAAAATGCAGACAAGAGATTATCCGTCCTCCTTCATCATGCCATCTTGCGCCGCCACGTGAGAGAAATTCCGATAAAAGCCATTTCGCATATGCTATCTGGTTTATCACCACATCAACCCCGTGCTTTTTAAGAAACGCATACAGATCCGTAACCGGCTCCCCTTCATATGTCATTGAGCCATCCCCGTCAAAGACAAGAATACTCATACACTTATACCCACGTGCCGAAAGCCCTTTCGCCACAAGCGATGTTATCCGTTCGGTTCCGCCCGCTTCAGGCACAAGCGGCATATTATAGATCCATAGAATTGTCATACTTCTCTGTTATTGCTCTGTCTGACTCATATTCCGAAATCCCATCACCTACAGAATCAATCTCGCTGAGTTGCATGCCTCTTTGACGAAAACAGCAGAATCCCAGTTATAATCACACAATATATCAGGAATGAAAGCACATTGACCCACGCGCCACCAATATAACCGGCATGGCTTGTCGCCACATTCATCGCAAACACAATTACAATTCCACCGGTCACGGTCGTCAGAAGATATATGTGACGATGCTCCTTGATAATCGCATAATCGTTAGCGTGATAAAACAGCACCGATGTTATCGCTGCCACTGAAATAATTCTGGCATATGGCGCAGAATCAGTATAACGGCCTGCAGTAAGAAGATCTATTATGTATGGCGCACAAACTACAAACACTATTACCCCGAAACAGATCACCGCCATTTCAACACACACGGTTCTTACCAGTCTCTTTGTGTCATTCTTTGTAACCGATTCATATATGTCAGGCTGAAACGTATGCATTATCGCCCATGAGAAAGTCATCATATAGCTCCCAATAGAAGCCCCGACAATATAAATGCCATACTCTTCAATATCTCCCAGACTTTCAAGATATGTATTCGTAAAACCACCTGAAAAATACTCCAGCATCGCACCTAAAACCAATGGCGTGCAGAATAAGATCAGCATCTTATACCGCTCTATCCCAACTTTCCAACTCAGAATTTTCCTGTTATTGACAAGAAGATACAGAAATATCGCCAGATTGCAGATGAACGGCGCCAGCAATTTCCCCAATGCCCCAAGTCTCAATACCACTACAAAAAACAAGGCAGACACAACTCCAAGGCAACCTGATAACACTGAATACCTGAAAAAGCCTTTCGTATCACGCTCTATCCTGCACTTAGCCAGTTTTAGACTCAACAATCCTGTAAGAGGAATACTGAACACCATCAGTCCCAGATAAGGCATCACCGGAAATTCCAGATCTCTCTTAAAAACTTCAAGATATAACGCCAGCCCCAGGAAACATAAAACAGCAATCAATCCGGAAAGTGTTATCAGAGCCTTTGCAACCGTCATGTAAAGATCTTTTCGGTTCTCTTCATCAAGTCGGAAATACTCTTTGAGATAATATCCTACAAGATAAAACGAAATCAACGGACTTATAAGCGACGAGAACGAAGTATAATACCCGCTTATGGCATAGTCTCGGGGAGTCATATTCATCGCTATCAGCGGATTCACAAGCAGATTAAGCATCAGAGGTATGACGGAAGCCCCGAAATAAGTGGTCAGGCTTCTCGAATAGCTCAAAATCGTTGATATGCCGAGATTCCTGATCACCTGTCAGCCCGCATAAGATAATTTCGCACCATCTTCCATGCCGGCAAAGACAGGCCAACTTTCCAGCCCCATGACAATCCGGAATCGGGTTTACATCCGTTTCGTCTGTATGCAAGCTTTGCGAATGCAATAATCTGGATCATATTGATCACCCTATCCAACAGACTATCGCAGATCTTCAGACGTCCTTGATGATACATCATAAATCCGACAGGATTATCCACCAGGCACCTGTTGTAACTCATACTCAATCCGTCAGGCAGATACTCACAATGTGTATAAATATGGTTGTCAGTCAGAAAACAGAAATTCACAAACCGGTCATACACCACCGTCTCAGGCATAAATGTTTCACCTTCTACTATCGGGAATTTGAAACGTCTTGCGATGTCAGTCTTGAAAACCAACGAATACTCCCCCTTTATACATTTCATAAGCTCCCTGTAAGAAACCGGTCTGCAAGCTTCCGGCATTATCTTTCCCAGAAGATTCCCGTTCTTATCTGATTTCAGGCTGATTATGCCGGCTATCTCCGGATTATCTCTTATAACCGGCAGACATCGCTTAACACTGTCCATGAAATCAGCCGGCAGCCAGTCGTCAGAATCAACATCGAAAAACAGCTCTCCCTTCGCCTCTTTCAGCCCAATATTATATGCCGTATGCTTTCCGCCATTGGCTTTCTTGAAATATCTGACAGGAAATTCAGCCACCTTGCCACAACGGGCAATAAAACTCTCAGTATCGTCTGTAGAGCCATCATCTACCACCAGCCATTCAAAATCCTTGCTGCTTTGCGCACACAGACTCCTGAAAGTGCGTTCAAGAGTATGCTTTCTATTATAGGTCGGGGTGAAAATGGTAACAAGCATCCGTTATCAGGGAACGAGCACTGACTGCTTGAGCGACGATTGTCCTTTCTCTCCAAACAGCCACTTCGACAGAGTTGGCGAACTCCGCAATATTGTGCTTATAAACAGACATACAGCAATATTCAGCACAGCGCCTGTAAGGCCTATCGTCAGCTGCATCAACAACATGCCGCGATCAGACAATAGCTGATTCAGAAACAGGAGATTGGGGAGAACGAACACATGAAGCATATAGATGTCAAGAGTGCGTCGCCCGACAAATCTCAACCAACGGCAAGGCTTTTCATCACCGGCAAAATAAGTCCGGTTGTTGTAAAACAGCACAAACACGGTGAATAGACCCGCATACCTGACCAACACCATGCTGAATATATTATACAGCGCGCTGTTATAACCTGCCAGAGCCTTGTCAAATCCATACACAGCCAGCAACAGGCCAATATAGCTTATTATCGCAGTTGTCCTGAACTTGTCCGATTCAAGCAACCGCTCAAAACCGGAGTAATATTTTCTTGCGAGTATTCCAAATGTGAAAAACTGGAAATACTCTACCAGATAATACCATGACAGCACTCCCCATATCTTATTGTCAGAACCGGCGCTTTTCACAAATATGATAAAAAACACTATCGACAATATTATCAGTCCGGGAGTTACAATAACCGGTTTTCTCACGATTCTTTCAGAGATTGCAAGTATCAGATAGATGACAAACATCTGGAAAAGCACAATCGTAAACCAGAACCATGAGAAACCATTATCCAGAAATTGTAACGGAGACTCTGAGTGACACAGTTGAAAAAGAGAATAAAAAACTAACGTACAGATAACCTGAGCCTGTATCTTCCTTTTAAGAATCGTTTTTGACAGACCGACAGTCCACTTTTCCATTACTCTGAAAGAGAAGAATCCACTTACAAAAAAGAAAAGAGGCATTCTGAACGTAAGGAGAATCGAACCAAGCACAGTGCTGTCTGTTGGGAAACCCATCGTCAATAACACATGACCGAACACAACAAGAATCATCGAGAATCCTCTCATTGCGTCGATATAACCGATCCTGTTACCCCCCCCCACCTGTAAACCGCTGGTATGCTGCATCTTATTATTCAATATTCATTTTTTGCCATCACCATAGTTATAGCCGTAACCATAACCATAGCCATAACCGTAACGATACGAATGGCTATATCCGTAACGCCCCTGGTCATTGCGTGTGCCATTGAGTATAAATGCCATATTACGATATTTCTTCTCTTCGTACAGGCGGTCAAGATCAGGTAATATCGACCGCTCGAGCAGACCGGCACGCACAACAAATACCGTCCGGTCAACCGTCCGGTCAATGATCTGGGTGTCGGCAACAACCTCGATAGGCGGACAGTCTATCAGAATATAGTCGTAAGCAGAGCGCAACTTTCCGATCATCTCCGCAAAACGGGGAGATTCAAGCAACTCGGTCGGATTTGGGGGAACCTTTCCGATAGGCAGCACTTTTATGTTATCACATTCAGGAACATCCACAATAACATCACTTACATTGGCAATAGCGCCGCTCAGATAATCAGACAGCCCCTTGTCAGGAGAATTTATATATGCCGAAGCCGAACCATGGCGCATATCGCCGTCAATCACCAGCACTCGTCTGTTCTTTATCGCAAGAGCCATTCCGATATTGACCGTTATAAACGATTTTCCCGAACCCGGATTAAACGACGTCACCGCTATGACATTGGCTCCATCATGATTTACACTCATAAACTCCAGATTGGTACGCAACACCCTGAAAGCCTCGTTGATAATATTCCGGCTTTTCTGTCGCACCAGAATCTCCTTGTCTCCATTCTCCACCCCTGTCTTTTTCGACACATACTGAGGAATCTCACCAAGAAACGGTAGCGCAAGATTCTCAACATCCTTGCGGCCCCGCACCTTGGTATTGTTGTTCTCCTTGAGAAAAACAATGCCGAATGGAATCGCCAGTCCGAGAAAAATACTTGCCAGTATAATCTTTTTGCTGTTGGGAGCAGTAGGTCCCCAGCTTGCAGGTTTCTTTATTATCCTCGAATTATATGCTGTAAACGCCTGCGAAAGCTCATTCTCCTCACGCTTCTGCAAGAGAAACAGATAGAGCGATTCCTTGACCTTCTGCTGGCGCTCTACCGACAGAAGATCCTTGGCCTGGGTGGGATTCGACGCGATTTTTGATGTCATTGATGCCTGAGCGCCCTGAAGACTCTTTATCTCCTCCTGAAGAGCTACAATTGAATTATCAACCGATGCTACAATCGCATTTCGCAGCGATGTCAGTTCATCATCGAGAGCAATAACCAGCGGATTCTTTTCCGACGATTTTGCAATCAGCGAATTACGCTGAAGAATCTTCTCATTGTAAGACGTAAGCTGCGACTGTATATCAGCGTTGCTCACCTCAGCCGGAATAGGCAACACCTTGGAATTGTCTTTTTCCGATGACAGATAATTGCGTATATAGCGTGTAAGCTGTAACTGTGTGTTCAGCCCCATGATCTCCTGAGAAAGCTGTTGGCTATGGGTCATATACATCGATGATGCCGCACTGACATCAGGAATCAGATGCTCGCTCTTGTATGTCGAAATATCAGAATCAACATTGCCAAGTTCTCCCTCTATCACATTCAGACGGTCATTGATAAAATTCGAAGTCGACACGGCAACCTGATTACGGTCGCTGATCCAGTTCTCATTATACACTCCGATCAATGTATTCAGAATATCCTGGGCCCGTTGCATAGACTGGTCATTCAGCATCAGATCAACCACTGTTCCCTCCTTATGGTTAAGTGCAACCATTAGATTGCCTGCATAATTTGCCGTTGCCCATCCGCGGGGAATTTTATTCACCTCAAGCTCCACAACCTCACCATTATGATACCTTTCAGTCGGGGCGATCACAATTGGGCCGGCTTCCGTCTTGATCGTATCGTTAAGATGACCTGTAAAATCAGTCTTGATCTCATCACCTTTGCCAATCTTCATATCAGATATGACAACCTCTCCCGACGGGCTTACCGACAGACTAAAGTTCAAGGCGCCGTTGGCCGGAAAGTCTATCAGATCAGCAGTTACAGGCAAAGTGTATCCATAGGCGATCTTCTTATGGAATGTTCCGTCTGTATAGTAATTTATGTCAAGATTCAGACGCTTGACCACCTCTGCCATCAGATCCGACGACATGATGGCAATCATCTCGTTCTGGATATTGGTCTTGTTCTGAAACAACCCCATATTAGCAAACTCCTCACCGCCGACACCCATATTGGGTACATTCTGATTGGAGTTATCCTTGATCAGTATAGATGCGGAAGTCGTATACACCTTAGGAGTGCACAGCAGATAAAAAACACCGCAACCCACACATATCGCCAATGAGAGCAACACCCACGGCCAGTAATGGAGCGTTCTGTAAATGATATCGGTCAGGGGTACTGCACCGGTAACATTACTGTTTTTCTTTTTCGTCTGAATTTTTGAAGTCTCTGCCATTGATTATTTTGTAAGAGTGATAATTAGTGTTGCAATAGTCACAGCGAACGAGCCCATAGACACCCAGAACGACGGAGTGTAGGGTGTGTTGCCGTTAGGCGTTGTCTCACGTTTCTTTTTGTCATTCGGCTCGACATAGATCACATCATCCTGCTGGAGATAAAACACCGGCGATGAGGCAAGCTCCTGCGCGTCGAGCAGGTTTACACGATAGGCCTCCTTCTTGCCGTTGCCGGCGTCGCGCATCACCAGGATATTCTCACGCACACCGTTTATCGTGAGGTCACCTGCCATGGCAATCGCATCAATAACCGTAAGACGGTCTTTATTGAACTCAAACCTTCCCGGATGAGCCACCTCGCCGATAACTGAAATACCGGTGTTGGCGAATTCAACCGTCACGATCGGATCCTTCACCAAGTCGGCTTTTACAAGATCAGCTGTAATCTTCTCTACGACCTGCTCTCTTGTAAGTCCGGCAATATGAATTTTCCCCAACACCGGGAAATTAATATTACCTTCCGAGTCTATCGTATAATATGAAACCTGTCCGTTGCCTCCACCTCCGGTTTCACCAACGGTAGTCGTAGCCGATGTCGACTGTCCGAGCCTGTTCTGGGTGGTTACAAGGTTGAACAGACTTGATAACGCCGGATCCTGTGTGCTGACAACAATCATCAGCTTGTCTTCCGGCCTGACCCTTATATCGAGCTGCTGTTCAGCCTGAATCACTGAGCCGTTGTCAAGCTCGGGGAAATAGGTTATATTCTTCGGGGTAGAGCATGAGCAAAACAGCACTGAAGCCGCCACCAGCCCAGACGCAATTAATCTGATACGCATACTTGTTTGATATTTGTCTGAAATTCTTATTTTAAATGCAAGCTTAATCAACCGGTTCAAGGTCAACCGTGCTGATCGACAGCTTCGCACAGCCAAGAAGGTCGATTCTCACCATAACCACCCGCTCACCGTCGGCAGTATTTACCACTTCACCCTCAAGACCCGACAGTTTCCCTCGCGCCACTCTGACTCTGTCACCTTTATGATAAGGCTTATCAGCCATTGTAACCGGAACATCCGACTGCCCCAGCATAAATCGTAACGTCTCGATCTGCCGGTCAGGAATAATTGCCAATGGTTTAGGATTTGAACTGCCGGCCGCTTTATTTGTCATGAACCGGTTTATATATGGAAGTGTAACTATCTGCATCCGCTCTTTCTCCGTACATCTGACAAAAACCAGTGTCGGCAACACCACATGCTCTATTCTGGCACGTTTTCCATTCTTCCATACACGATAAAGCGTCTGCGTTGCAAGATAGCTTTCATACCCTGCTTTTCCAAGGCGTTCATTAACGGCCTTCTCCGTGTTGTTCTTCACAATTGCGACAAACCAGTGGCGTCGGTCTACGCCTTCGGCGCCGCCAACGCCCGAAGGCACTGCCGTAACGCTCTTTTTTACTATCTCATCACTCATAGTAAAGGTTGTCCAGATAAGGCTTATAGCCCCATTTTGCCGAAGGGGCCGCGTTCAATTTGCAAAGATACGCAATATTTCGTAATAACCCCAACCGCAAAAACAAAAACAACTTTAAATCAACCAGCTTAACATACTTTCATACACGACAAGCAACACAAAAAAAGCTGCGACTCCATTTGGAATCACAGCTTTTTGTCGGGGTGACTAGATTCGAACTAGCGACCACACGCCCCCCAGACGCGTACTCTAACCGGGCTGAGCTACACCCCGAA
>CAMWTV010000022.1 GCA_947177215.1 uncultured Muribaculaceae bacterium | reverse complement strand
GGCCTGCATCGAGGCTCTGACGCCGATTTCGTTGCCCCATCCGCCCTCTTTCAGGCGCACGCGCTGATATTCGACGCCAAGGCCACCGATAAGTTCGAACCAGCGGCCCGGACGGTAACCGCGCAGCAGAGTGGTAAAGTTCATGAGGTAGTCGGCCGACACCGATCCGAAAAAGTGGTAGGGGTAGCCGCTGCCAACCGAGGTCGCACCCAGGTCGAAATTCAGGCGCCATCCGTGAACGGGTGTCACCCAGTCGCCGAAAGAGTAGTCGAGCCGGAGACCGGGACGGGAGTGGAGACTTGTCATGGAGAATCCGGCGCCGGCGCTCATGAAGAAATGGTCGCCGAAGCGCTTGTTCTCGAACACGGGGCTTCCCAGAGGCTTCTGCAACACGTAGTCGAGGGCGTTGAAGCCGGTACGCACAGTGTCGTTGAGCTTATATGTCATTTTCGCGCCCGCCTGGAAGTGGCAGCAGAGAGCGGCCGCGAGCATCAGGGCGCCGAGCAAGCGCCCGCAGATTGAAGTTCTGTATATCTTATTCATCACTACTGTTGTCGGCATCATCAATTGAATCTTCAACATCTTCAAGCAGGTCGGCTATGTCGCCGTCGACCCGCGCCACATCTCTGAGCGAGGGGTCGAGGCGCAGGGCGTTCTCGAGGTGGACAATGGCGTCGAGATAGCTGTCGACGCGATTGGCGGCGGTTGCCTTTATGTATTCCTCAATGGCCGAGTCGCCCAGCTTCTGGGCGCGCTGCCATGCTGTGGTGTTGTCTTTCATCGCAAGCAGCAGAAGCACCTCGTTAAGGGGTGAGTCTTCCGAGATTTCCTGCATCACCTCCACATACCGGCCGTTAAGAGCGGAGCAATAGGCTTTCCCTTTGTGGAAATCGGGGGTGTCGGGGAGATCGGCCATAAGCGAGTCGGCGCGGCTGAAGTGCATTGCGTTCATTTCGCTCACCGCCATGTCGAAACGGCTCTCCTCGGGCATTTTGAGCCAGGTTTTGGTATCGGTGAAGAAGGGGGCGAGCACATCTTCGTCGGCTTTCCCTTTGTTGATCAGCAGTGCCGACAGATCGGTTGCCGCAGCGAGGAAGTCGGGGTGCACCTCGAGGGCCTTGCGCATGGCCTCTTCCTTGATTTTGGGGTCGGCCACTCCGCGATAGTAGCGCCAGAAGTTGTATTTCGACATCTGACGGTAGTCGGCGGCATACAAGGCCGCGATCTCCTCATCGGTGAGCGGACGGTAACGCGAGGTCACTATCTCATAGCTCACACGGCGCAGACGAGGAAGGTATTCATTCACGAGCAGGGTCTTGTAGAACGGCAGGCGCCGCATTCTTATCGACTGGGCGTCGACCGAGCCGGGGAAGGCGGCAACCACCTCGGCAACGGCATCGGCCTCGGCGGCATGTCCGTCCTGGCGCAGCAGGGTCTCGACTTCCGTCCAGCGCGCCACAGAGGCGTCGGCCGACATCTTGGCGTTCTTTCTCAGGCTTTCGGGCACCGACTGCATGATGACATCCATGGCCGACTGCATTCGGGCGTTGGCGAGCTGAAGGTTGCGGTCATATGATCCTTCGGGCGAGGCTGTTCCTGAGATGGTGAAGCTCTTGAGGGTCATGTCGGGGTCGTTTTCGATGGCCCGGAACTCATTGAGCATGGCGTTGATCTCTGAGGCGTTGTCGCCCAGCGACATGTCGAGATTCGACTTGCCGACCTCGAAAACGAGTTTCATATCTCCCTCGCTGTCGCGCAGGAACACTTCGGGCTGAGGCAGATAGCGTTCATCGGTCATGTCATAGCCCTTGAGCGAGTAGTTGAGGAAGCGCAAGGGGTTGACAGTGCCACGGGCAATCATGAATGTGTCGGCATATACTATCCGGTTATAGTTTTCGAGCGACGACATGACCACACACATGAAGTCGTCTTTCGGATTGGGCACATACAGCGAGTCGGAGATAAGCACTACATCGTCGGTGCGCCGGCTTGTGTGCTTTACGGTGCGGTAAGGAGTGAGCGAGTCGAGTTTCTCGTTCCAGTCGTACATGCGGCGCTGGGTTATGGCATATCTGTGTCCGTCGAAAACCACCGGCTTGAGGTAGGAGAGGTGTCGCTCGGTAACGTTGTAGATCGTGGGCTGGATGATCATGCGCACACTCGACGAGAAGAGCTTATGGGGAATCTTGACGAACTTTTTCAGATAGATGTAGTTGCCCTTTACGTCAAGTTCGGCCGGCTCGATAACCAGAGTGTTGGAAAGCCCTTTGGCCACCACCACCACTTCGTCGAGCTCGTGAGCTTTCGGAAACAGGGCCACTTCCATGTTAAGCTGGCCGTCGACGGGCACGGTGAGGTCTTCGCTTCCCATGACCGAGAACAGCAGTGTTCCGGCATCGTCGACCGACACGGTGAACTGCCCCTCCATGTTGGTGGTGCCTATGAGCCGGTCGGTTTCGGCGTTGCGGATTGTAACTCCCTCGAGAGGCTCGTGCGAGCCTTGTCTTACAACCTTACCTCTGACATTTATGGTGCGGGCACCGGCTGGAAGGGCTGAAAAAACAGATGCAAGCATCGTGAATGCCGCCATCACGGCAAATGACAATCTTATCTTCTTCACAATCAGAGAGATTATTTAAATATGTAAGAGAATGAAAGCCCCAGCCTGATGGGCACGGGGAGCATATGCGAGTAGTTTTTCGATTTCGGGCGTTCCTCGCCATGGTAGTTGAACGCGCTGAGATGAGCGACCCCGACTCCGATTTCAGCCTCCATGTTCCAGTGGTTGCCGCGCACAAGGGCATAACCGTATGAGAGGCCGGCGCCCACCGCATCGCCAACAAGCCTGTGGTCGGCATGGCGCAGATTGTAGGTGGCGGCCGTCAGCGACAGGGCCATGAAATGGCGGGCCATCGGGCGGTTGAACCAGTAACGCAGCTCAGGCTCTACCCTGAAGTTGGTAAGCCGAGTGTCAAACACCGAGAAGCTGAAAGGATTGGCGGCCAGAGCGAGCTGCAGCGAGAGGCGTCCGCTCAGACGGGCTTCCATAGCCAGGTTGGGCGACATGGCCACCCAGTCGATAGTATTGGTTTTCAATGCAATGCGCTGGGCCTCCGCCTTGGGAGAGCAAAGCAACGACAACATAAGAACCAACCCTGTAGAAATTGCCTTTAAAAACTTCGACATGATTATAACTCAAATAGTTGATTATCGGAAACAAGCAGTGAGAGAGGAGATGGTGACAGCGTAACCATACGCTCAAAAAACAGCATTTCATAATCCGATTATAATGCTGAGATCTGTGTGCTTTCCAAAAGCTCCGCAAAATTAACAAAAATTTATCATATATGTTCAATTATATCAGAAAATTATCTGTCAAATTTCACAGCAGATTTCTGGCCGGGCCCATCTGAAAAGGGCTTCGCCGCCCCGAAATGCCAATTTCTTCCCCCAGAGTCTGCTGTCGGCCATTAACCGCTTGACACCGGCCATTTTTCGACATTTCAGCTTTTTTACGAAAAACACCCGAAAAAATACGAAAAAACGGTTGCAATTTCACGGTGTCAGGGCTATATTGCGCTAACCTTAAATTCATCACCGCCATGAAACACATTTTCTCATTAGTGATTTTTGCCGTTACCGCTGTTACCGCATTCTGCCGACTGCCCGAGGGATGGGGCGACCGTGTGCTTCCGATTGACGGGGTGCCGATCGACAAGGTTTGCATGGATCCGGGAGCGGTGTGGGAGTTCGGCTGGACTGGCGATAAGCCGCAACAGGCCGGATATAAGATTTATGGCGACACACTGCTGTGTGAGATCGCCGACGGACGCCGTGAGTGGTATGCCATCGGGGGAGATACCGCCCGATGGTTTCGAGAGGAGACTGCCCTGATGCGGCTTGTGACCGACGAGGGCTACGAAGCCATATATTACGACAGCCACGGACGTGAATGCCAGCGTGTGGGGACGGGCTACAACGCGGGGCATCACTCTGATGACCTACAACCGCCACGGACTGCCGGAATGGACTTACTTCGACGACGGCCATGCCACACTCGACACTTACGACGGTCTGGGAAGGCATATGGCAACCATGCGCTACACCATGGAGACTCAGGTGTTCGGTGATCAGGAGACCAGGGTGCCGGTATATCAGTCGACACGGAGCTACACCGGCGACGGAGTGATAAGCGAGAACGGCAAATGGCGGTTAGCGCGTTTTGCCGGAGGCTTTTTCACGCCGGATCCGGTGATCGCAAGGCCCGTTAACCCGGGCTCGGGCAAAGCGGTGACACGCCCCGGAATGCTGCCCGACACCCTGACCACTGCCATAAAGGCTCCTCGATGGGGAGCGCACTATTACATCACTGACCATCAGGGCAATAACGTGGCAGTGGTCGACTCGACCGGACATGTGGAGCAACGCACCGACTATTATCCCTACGGCACTCCGTGGGCCAACACGGCCTCCCACCCCTTCCTCTACTCGGGAAAGGAGTGGCTGGCGGCACACGGCCTGAACGAATACGACTTCGACGCACGCCGGTACGCGCCCCTACTCCCACGCTTCACTACACTCGATCCCCTCTGCGAGAAACGACCATGGGAGTCGCCATACCTATACTGTGGTGCCAATCCCGTAAACGCAATAGACCCCAACGGTCAGGAATGGCGTATGAAATCATATCGAGACGAAGATGAGGAAGACATACTACATATTGACATCGAGTTTACCGGAGTGGTATATAACGCATCACATAAGGATTATAATGTCCCAACTATGAGAACCATAGCTAATAAAATCGAACGTCAGATAGAAGAGGTTTTTACATACACAAATGAAAATGTTGATGTTAAAATGGATGCGACTATAAAGGCTGTGTCATCAAAGAACCAAGTGAAAAGTAATGATCATGTTTTTGCTGTTGTTGATAGTAAAAAATACTTTGATCACGGTCAACTGGCAAAAGCATATGTGGGTTCTATGTTAATTCTTCTTACTCCACAATTAACAGATGATGTTCTCTCAAATAGGAATACACGATCTGTTCCACACGAAGTAGGACATACTGGAGGATTATTGCATCCAAATGATAAAACAAATACAATACAGATCAGCAATCCTGGTAATAATCTAATGACTCAACTAAAAGATTGCCCCAAAAACACTCCTATAAATTCATTAATACAAATTGAACCTGCACAAATAAAAGCCATCTTGAAATTGTATGAAGAAAAGGACTTAAACATAAAGTTTCCGAAACAATTATTACCTTAATTTTTTCAAAATGAACAGACTGTATATCGCTATTATATTATTAATGTTGTCTGTCAGTATTAGTTGCACTAAACGATTATCGGTGGCCGACAATGGTAACTGGGTTAAGCTTAAAAATGTTGAGCAAGATTATTATCACCTGGTTAACGACTCCATTATTTGTGGGTACATTGACCCGTGGAGATTTAACAGCATGCTTCCACGAATGAAAGGTGTTGATATCACAACGTTTGAAGTATGTGATGGAACTGCGTATGCCCGAGATTCTTTTCATGTTTACTACCCTGTTTTAGCCTGTATCATTGAATCGGATTGCTATGATGGTTTAGAGGTTGTAATATATTTGACTGATGCCGACCCAAAGACATTCAAGTATATCGGAGATGAATATGGGGCTGACAAACGGCATATGTATTACAGGGGAAAGAGGATAAAGTGGGATAACGAGGTGATCAGGTCGAAAGGATTGAGTTCCTCGGCATATCTGAAGAAAAAGGATATATTTGATGCCATTCGGGATAAGTAAGTGTTCAAATTTAACCGATAGCAAGTGAACGAAAATCTTTTACACAATCTGCGGCTTCTTTTTTGCCGCTTCCGGATTGCAGCTCAGTCGAATATAAACATATTCTCCTTCGCCGCGCACCGGAATCGCCTAAAAAACAAGCTCGCATATTGTATAAATTAAATTTGAACACTTACTTACAGATGATTGACCCATATAACGATCACAAACATGAACGTTTCAATATCAGACATATTCACAAGTATCTCAACGTCATATCGCCATCATGGAGTGATAAGCGAGAACGGCAAATGGCGGTTAGCGCGCTTTGCCGGAGGCTTTTTCACGCCGGATCCGGTGATCGCAAGGCCCGTTAACCCGGGCTCGGGCAAAGCGGTGACACGCCCCGGAATGCCGCCCGACACCCTGACCACTGCCGGAATGGACTTACTTCGACGACGGCCACGCCACCCTTGACACGTACGACGGTCTGGGAAGGCATATGGCAACCATGCGCTACACCATGGAGACTCAGGTGTTCGGTGATCGGCTAACAGGGGGATGAGGGGATGGCGGAAACGGGGAGAGGAGGATATAAAACGGGCCCTGTGTCAAGATTTTGAATTCTGACACAGGGCCACGGTGGAGTTAAAGATGGTGTGAGAGGGACAAAAGCCCTCTGTCAGGGTCAGATCGGGCGGATGCTGATGGCGTAGCCGCCGCCGGGAGCGGCCTTCATCTTGAGGCGGCTCTTGCTGTCGACCTTCTTTTTGGTGATTACGTAGGCCTGAGGATTGGTTTTGTAATGGGCATCGGGAGCGTCGGCATAGATGGTTGCCTCATATTTGCGCCCTTTGTCGAGGAAATCGAGCGACACAACCGATTCGTGACCCTCTTCGCCTGAGGTGCAGCCTACAAACCAGTTGTCGGTGCCTTTGGCCTTACGGGCGGCAACGATATAGCGGCCCGGCTCTGCCTCAAGATAGCGGCTGTCGTCCCAGTCGACCGCCACATCTTTGATGAACTGGAAAGCGTCCATGTAGCGGTTGTAGACTTCGGGGAGGTCGGCTGCCATCTGCAAGGGGCTGTAAAGAGTTACATAAAGGGCCAGCTGTCGGGCCAGGGTGCTGTTGACATGGCCGTTTCCGTCGGGATTGACGGTTTTCATCGACATGTCGAAGATGCCGGGGGTGTAATCCATCGGGCCACCCTGCAGACGTGTGAACGGAAGAAGCGTGGTGTGGAAGGGTTTGTTGCCTGCGAAGGCCTCATATTCGGTGCCTCTGGCCGATTCGTTGCCGATGAGGTTGGGATAGGTGCGGCAAAGGCCGGTGGGACGCACAGCTTCGTGGGCGTTGACCATGATTTTGTGTCGGGCGGCTTCTGTCACGGCATAGAGGTAGTGGTTGTTGAGCCACTGGCCGTAGTGATGCTCGCCACGGGGAATCATGTTGCCGACATATCCGCTCTTGACCGAGTTGTAGCCATATTTGTTCATCAGCTCATAGGCTTTTTTCATGTGGCGCTCGTAGTTGCGCACCGAACTCGATGTCTCGTGGTGCATCATGAGCCTGACCCCTTTGGAATGGGCATACTCGTTGAGCATGTCGATGTCGAAGTCGGGATAAGGGGTCACGAAATCGAAGACATAGTCTTTGGTGTTGCCGAACCAGTCTTCCCAGCCGATGTTCCACCCCTCGACAAGCACCTGGTCGAAACCGTGTTCTGCGGCGAAGTCGATATATTTCTTCACATTATCGTTGTTGGCGCTGTGGCGGCCATGGGTTTTGGTCTTTGAATAATCGAGCTGGTCGAGCTTGATAGAGGGGAGGTCGTAGGTGTAGCTCCACTCCTGGGGGCCGGCGATCATCTCCCACCACACGCCTACATATTTCACAGGCTTGATCCATGATGTGTCGTCGTAGGCGCACGGATCGTTGAGATTGAGAATGAGATTCGACGAGAGCATGTCGCGGGCATCGTCGCTAACCATTACCGTGCGCCAGGGGGTTTTAGCCGGGGTCTGCAGATGGGCCATGTTGCCCTGTGCGTCGGGTGTGAGCCACGACTCGAACACCATGTTGCTGTCGTCGAGATTCAGGTGCATGCACGAGTAGTCGACCAGAGCGGCCTCATGGATGTTGATATACAGGCCGTCGTCAGATTTCATCTGGAGCGAGGTCTGCACTCCGGTAGGCGAAAAGAATGTCTGCGATGCGTTGCCGCATTTGGCGCCCTCCATTTTGTTGCGTATCTCGGAAAGTTTCGATTCGGTGAAGTCATATTCCTGGGTGTCGTAGTCGCCCGGAATCCACCATGCGGTGTGGTCGCCGGCCATGGCAAACTGCGAATGTTCCTGCTTCACAGTGAAGTAAACGAGGTTTTTCTGCTGCGGAAACTCATAGCGGAAGCCCATGCCATCGTCGTAGACGCGGAAACGGAGGTTCATGAGTCTGTCGGTCGAGGGCTGTTTCAGCTCTACGAGCATCTCGTTGTAGTGGTTGCGGATGTCGCGTGTTTCGCCCCATACCGGCTGCCATGTCTCGTCGAATTCAGAGTTGTGCACCCCGGCGGTCTCGAAGCCGCTCATGAGATCGGTGGCTCCGGTGAGCTCCAGACCCAGTGTGGAGGGCTTCACAACGGTTTTGCCCTTATATTCCATCGAATAGGTAGGAATGCCTCCGGGAGTATCGAAACTGACTTTGATGTTGCCGTCGGGCGATTTGATGTCGGCTGCGGCAGCACTTGGAGAAACGGCTGACACCGCGCAAAGTGCGATGGCGGATATCACGCCGGTTGTTTTTTTGACTCTCATAATTGTTTTCTGGTTACTTTTTTAATGGTGAATGCGTAAGTAATATTATCTCTAAACGTTTTAACGCTATTTCACCGTTATTATTGTGGTATGATTCAGGAGAATATATGCGGACGGCACCGGTCGGTAGCCGATACCGGCCGCATATAAGACGGAATTATCTGTGAAGTCTAACTATCTTGCATCCATGAGGCTGCAGATTGGCGGTAACCGATGTGGCGGCACCCTCTTCGGCATGCTTCCAGAGGTCGCGCACCTGCCACTCTCCGTTTATGCCGAGATCTGAGAAACGCACGCTCACGCTGCGCTGGCTGTCGTCGCGGTTGAACAGTCCGATAACATAGTCGCCGTTCGACATCTCGCCATACCATATCTGGTTGCCTGAGTCAAGCAGGTTGCGGCTCAACGGCTTTCCGACAAATCGGTCGGTGTTGAGGGCCAGCATCTCGTCGTTGGTATAGAATTTCAGGTTGTCGCCGATGTTGTGGTACTGGTCGGAGACTGTGACCGGGCCACCAGCCATGAGCTGGAGCGAGATCACGGTTTCTTTCTCGGCATCGGTGTCGAATGTGTTCAGGCGGATGAAGTCGCCGTCGAGAATCACTTTGTCGCGGCCGGCGATGTGTGACCAGTAGACGAAGCCGTCGAACATGTTCATGCAGTTGGGCCAGTTGGTGTATGATTTGCCACGGTCGGCCGCCGAGCAGTGCCACCAGCCACCGCCTGCGGTGTCAGCCACAATGCGCACCATGTTGCCGTAGCGCGCCTCAAGCAGGGCGTCGTCATACATGTGTGGCATCACCAGAGATGTAAACACTCCATATTTCTTTGCCGACTCGGCGATATAGGCAAGCGCGCGGGCATAGGCGGCGCGACCGTAGCCGCGGCCCACAACGCCCATGTTGCGGTCTTTGCCGTCTTCATACCACGACAGGAAGTCCATTCTTATGTAGTTGATTCCCAGTTCAGAGAAGTGGCGGAAGAAACCGTCGATATATTCGCGCGCCCCGGGATGTGTGGCCACCGCCCACTGAAACCACATGTCGTCGTTTTTCGGATTGGTCACCTCATCCGATCCGGAATAGGTGAGCGAGCCGAAAGTGTAGTTGCTCCCTTCGATCTGTGTGGTAGAGCTTCCGTGAATCCACAGCGGATTGTCATAGACACCCACCTTGAGCCCTTTGGCTTTGCACTTCTCTACAAGCGATTTCAGCTCCATCGAACCGTAATGGGTCATGTAGCCCGAAGCGTCTTTAGCCTCCATGGGAATGAAGCCGTCGGTGCACACCATGTCATAGCCGTGAGGCTTCAGGTCGGTGGCCACCCAGTCGATGATCTTGTCCCACTCGGAGGGTGTGATGTCCATATCGGCGGCGGCAACACCGTTCTGCTCGCGAGTGTAGCAATATTCATATACACTCCAGTAAAGAGGAGCCTTGTAGGTGTGTATCCCCTCGATTTCAGGAAGTTCGGGGAGTTCGAACTTCGGGGGATAACGCATTTCGATCTCGTTGTCGCATGAGCCAAGCAACATGGCTGCGGTCAGTGCGGCTGTTATCATTGCTGTTTTATTAGCGTTTTTTATCATGATTTCATTTTTTCAGGTTAAGATGAGTCAGATTCAGTCGAGATATTCGGCATTTATGGTGCGCAGGCTCAGATTGAATGTGAGGCGGTAGCGACCAGCGTCGGCCACGCGCCACTTGTTGTCTGGATCGCCGGCCGTGAACACCAGGGCCGGATCGGCAACCCCATTGCGCGAGATGCTGCATCCGTCGGTCACAGGGCGCAGGAATGGGCAGCTGAAAGTGCCGTCGCGCTCGGTGCAGGCTTTCAACTCGCCGGTGGTCAGCACACCTTCCCACACGAACACATATCTGTCGGAAGTGGCGCTCATCTCGGTAGCGTTATCCATGCTCCAGCCATTGGGAGTGGCATCGCCGATAAGATATACCGTTTCGGCCTCGATGGCGTCGGCGGGATCATCGGGAGTGTCGGGCAGGTCGGGTTTGTCGCCGGTCATCTCGGCGCTGATTGTCCAGTCGCGCAGGTTGAAGGTCAGGCGGTAGTGTCCGGCCTCGGTCACACGCCACTGGTCGTCGGGCGATGTGGTATAGACAAAACCGGGGGCGGCAACACCTGCCGAAGAGATCTCGCAGTCGGGGCTTTCGGGGCGGATGAACGGACAGCTGAATGTGCCGTCGCGCTCGGTGCAGGCCTTGAATGTGCCGGTCACCAGGTCTCCCTCCCAGGTGAATATGAAGCTGTCGGAGGGATCGACGGTAAACTCGGTGGCATTATCCATGCTCCATCCGTTGGGGGTTGCGTCGCCGATCATGAACAGGGTCTCTGTCTCGATAGGATTTTTCTCGACAACAATCTCTTTGATAAATTCGGCCTGTATCTTCCAGTGTTCAAGATCGAATGTGAGACGATATTCGCCGTGATCTGTAACACGCCATTTGTGGTCGGGCGATGCGGTGTAGACAAAGCCGTCGGCCTCTGCCCCGTTCTTGCCGATGGCGCAGCCGTCGGATGCCGGACGCACGAAAGAGACGTCCCAGCTTCCGGTCGAGGTGCACGCCTTCATCTCGCCCGGTTTCAGCTCACCTTCGTAGATGAAGATATATTTCGACTCCTTGCGGCATTCATTAGGCGCGTCGATGGCCCATCCGTTGGGAGTGGCGTCGCCCACCAGATAGAAAGCATCTGCCTCGATAGGCTCGATTTCAGGGGCGGAGGCCTCTCCTACGAAAACTGAACTCATTGTCCACTCGCGCAGGTTGAAAACAAGGCGATAGATTCCGGGCTCGGTCACTTTCCATTTGTTGTCGGGGTCGCCGGCCGACATCACGAATTCGGCATCTGAAACCGTCTCGCGGCCAATCTCGGCCCCGTTATATGTCGGACGGATGAATCCGGCGTCCCAGCTTCCGGTGGTGACACACAGTTTCAGCTCTCCGGCAAAGAGGCTGCCCTCCCAGGCGAACACCAGCGGATCGTCAGCGCCCGCTTCCATCGGCAGCGGATTGTCGATGTTCCATCCTACCGGGGTGGCATCGCCCACCATGTAGAGCACCGATGTCTTTATCGGGAGTTTTCCTTCAATTATGATCAGATCTTTCTCTCCGTCGCATGATGCGAGCGATACACTCATGGCGATAGCGGCGGCGAAAGCATATATCTTGTTTGATTTCATTGTTTTTCGCTTTTTGAGAGGGGTTATTTATTATATCCGGGATTCTGCTGCAAAGCCGGATTGGCATTAAGGATCGGACGCATGATCGGGAATATCTCGGTGTAGCGTCCCTGGTCGGGGGTCTTGTCCCACCATGTGCCGGAGCTGAATTTGCCGTAGCGTATCAGGTCTATGCGCCGGCGGCTCTCGGCAAAGAACTCACGACCCCATTCGGCCAGCATCTCGTTGAGGTCGAGAGCGGCCTTGCCCTCGGGAGCATAAAGCACATCATTGAGGTTGTCGGCAGGATAGTTGCGCCGGCGCACCTTGTTGAGAAGCTTGGCGGCATCGTTCTTGAGGCCTTCGCGCAGCTTACATTCGGCGAGCGAATAGATGACCTCGGCCAGGCGTATCTCGGTGTAATCGCTCTCCATCTGGTGGGCGTCGTCATCGCTGTAGAACGGATATTTGGCGAAGTGCCAGCCTGAATTGTGGTCGCCGTTCATCAGATTGCTTGTCTTGTCGGCCGGCCAGCGGTCGGGAGCGAGGCTCTGGAATTTGCCCACGGCATCGCGGATATAAAGATCGTAGGGCTGCTCGGGAGCGCGCACACGCTTGGTCGCCCCACTCTCGTCGACATATTCGAGATAACCGAAAAGAAACATTCCCTCGCGTTTGCTGTCGCCCAGATTGCGGTAAAGCTTCATGCGCTCGTCGCCGGGATACTTGCGGAAGTTCTGCACCGGCATGCCCAGCTCATAGGTGTAAAGCTCTCCGTTGAGGTCATAGCTGGGCGAGGCGGCATATTTCGTGTTATGGTCGCCACCCTTGGCCTTGGAGTCGCCGAAATAGTAACGGGCGCGGGCAGGGGTTGTCCACCAGTAGGTCTGGCTGTCATAATGCCAGAATGAATAGCCCTGCGAACCGGGGAATCCGAAAATCACCTCGTCGCACTCTTCGTTGTTCCAGTCGAAGGGAGCGTCCCAGCGGTCGGCTATTTCATATGCGCCGTAAACGCCGTTGATTATATCCTGTGCCACAATGGCGCAGTCGGCATATCTGTCTTGACCCACATAGACTTCGGCGTTAAGATAGAGCCTTACAAGAAGGGCTGCCGCAGCGGCCTGAGTCCACTGCCCCTGAAGCGATGCTCCTGTGCCGAGGCTCTCCTTGCGGGTAAGCAGGTGTGTGCAGTCGGTCAGCTCCTTTTCTATGAATTCAAAAATGACTTCGGGATCGACCTGCCCTTCGGAATTGAGGCTTACATCGTTGAAGCTCACCGCCAGAGGCACATTGCGGAACCCGTCGAGAAGGCGCAGATAGAACCATGCGCGCAACGCGCGGCACTGGGCTTTGAGGTTGTCGAACTCAGCATCGGAGAATCCGAATTTGGCCGGATTGAGCTGTGCAAGGTCTTCGATCACATAATTGCACTGCATTATGCCCTGAAAGCAGCCGTTCCATTCGGTCTGTATGTCGCCGCCGTCTTCAACATCCCATTTGTGATAGTGAAGCGTGCGCCATTTGCCGCCGTCGTCCCACCATCCGTCGCGTGTGGGGGTGATAAGCTGGTCGGCCGGAAGCTCGTTGATCACATGACGGCTGCCGATGCTCCAGAACGCATGCTCGAACGGGCGGAACACGGCCCGGATAACATCGTTTTTAGTGTTGTAGTAGTTCTGTGTGGCCACCTGGTCATACAGGTTCTCGTCGAGGTCGGTGCAGGCAGTCATGGCAGCCAGGCCTACCGACACTGCGGCTATATATTTCAGTAATTTCATGTTGGAATCGCTTTTATTGATTGTTACGCCTTTGGATGAATCAGAAGTCGAGCTGCAGGCCGACTATGAACTGGCGGGTAGAGGGATAATAGTTTCTTGACCCCTGGCCTCCGGGGGTCAGGCCGTTGACCTGATAGGTCGACGGATCGACGCCGCTGAAGCGGGTGAGGGTGAACACATTCTTGGCCGTTGCGTAAACTCTCAGCTTGTCGAGGAAACGCACATTGGGCATGGGGAGAGTGTAGCCGAGGGTAACCATGTCGAGCTTGAAGTAATCTCCGCGCTCAAGGAAATAGTCGGATGCCACGGGGTTTGATGTGGGGGCGATGGCGAAGTTCTTGCCATAGGCCTTTTTCAGACGGTTTCCGGTGAAATTGCGGGTGCCGTAGTAGAAATCGTGGATGTTGAAGATGTCGAATCCGAAGGCACCGCGGAAGAACAGGGCGAGATCGAAGTTCTTGTAACGGAAGTTGTGCGATGTCGAGAGTGTGAATTTGGGCATGCCGTTGCCTACCACCTGGCGGTCTTCGTCGGTGGCCTGCGACGCGCGGATTATATCGCCGTCGCGGTCATATACGAGCCATTCGCCTTCGGGGGTGATGCCGGCATATTTCCACATGTAGAAGTTTCCGAGAGATTTGCCCTTCTCGATGCGCTGGAGGTTGTAGAAGGGATAGGGGTCTTCTGTGCCGCACTCGTTGTAGTAGTCCTGACCAACATATTCAGAGTTGCTGAAATCAACGAACTTGTTGCTCATTACGGTGCCCACGAAGCTCATGGTGTAGGTGAAGTCGCGTGTATCGACCGCGTTGAACGAGATGTCGAACTCAAAGCCGGTGTTTTTCATCGTGCCGACATTTACGAATGTCTCGTCGAAGAGGTATGGGGGCACCGAGACCTTGTAGTTTCCGAGCAGATCCTGCTGACGGCGGCTGAAATAGTTGAGCGAACCGTAGAGGCGGTTGTTGAACAGCGAGAAGTCAAGACCTACGTTCCAGTTCTTTCCCTTCTCCCACTTAAGGTCGGGATTAACATTTTTCGACGGGCCCCACACCTGGAAATATTTGCCGTTGTAGGAGTAGTATCCGAATCCGGTCATTGTGCTCAGCGAGAGATAGCTGCCGAAATCCTGGTTACCGGTCACACCGTAGTCGGCACGTATTTTCAGGTCGTTGATCCACCGGGCGTCTTTCATGAATTCCTCTTCGGAGATGCGCCATCCGGCCGACACGGCGGGGAAGTTACCCCATTTGTGGTTTTTGCCGAATTTCGACGAACCTTCATGACGGAGCGAGGCTGTGAAGAGATATTTGCCGGCGAAGTCATAGCTTATGCGTCCGAAGAAAGCGATGAGTTCCGCATCGTTCTTGTAGCTTCCCATAAGCACTTCACCCTCCTCCTTGGCGAGGCTGCCTGAGCCGAGGTTGTCGGCTCCGAGAGCGTCGTTGGGGAAGTCTTTGTTCTCGGCGTTGAAGCCAGAATACTGCGAATACTGGTATGAGTATCCGGCCATGGCCTTGATATTGTGGCGGTCAAGGCTGATGCTGTAGTTGGCGAGCCATTCGAGGATGTACTGGCGCTCTTTAGAGTATGAGCGGCTGCCCTCACCCTCATATCCGCTGTTTATGGCCAGAGTGCTTGTAGATGGGCGGAACCATGTGTCGTTGTTGCTGTACTGATGGTCGGCGAAAGTTACCTGCGTGGAGAGGTTCTGGCTGTATTTCGCGTCGGGCATGAACAGTGGAAGAAGATTCAGTTTCAGGGTGCCGTCCCAGTCAAGAAGCTTGGTGTCGGCATGATTCTGCTCCAGCTCCATAAGCTCCACGGGGTTTGATCCTACCACCTGCCCCTGGAAGTTATAGTAGCGGGTTGGATTCTCAGGATCCATTATCGGGGTTGTAGGATTGGCCTCCAGAGCGTTGCGGAACACGCTCCAGTCGGAGTTCTCACGATAGATTATGCGGGGAGCGATGTTGGCCTGGATAGTGAACAGGCCACCTTTGGTGGTGTGGCTTACCGAGGCACGGGCTCCGTATTCCTCACGCTGCGAACGTTTGTCAATACCGTTGGCGTTGCGATAGTCGGCGCTCACGCGATAGTTGCTTTTCTCATTTCCTCCGCTGAGAGTCAGGGTGTGCTGTGTGGTGAATCCGGTGCGTGTCACGGCGTCGAGCCAGTCATCGTTGCCGCCGAGATCAACGCCTGTGTCGCCCCATCCCAGACGCACGTCGCGATATTCCTGCGCCGACATCATGTCAAGCTCACGAAGGGCTTTGTCCCATGCGAATGTGCCTGAGTATGAGGCATGGGTGCGTCCGTCCTTGCTACCCTTCTTTGTTGTGACGAGAATCACACCGTTGGAACCGCGGGTGCCGTAGATGGCCGATGCCGCACCATCTTTGAGGATGTCGAACGATGCGATGTCGTTGGGGTTGATGTTGGTCAGATTTCCACCCGGAACTCCATCGACCACAATCAGAGGGCCGAGGCCGGCCGAACGGCTCGACACACCGCGAATCTGGATGCTTGCCTGGTTGTTGGGGTCGCCGGCTCCGGTGTTGGTTATCGACACGCCCGGCACTTTGCCCTGAATCATCATCGAGGGGTCGAGCGAGCTGACCGAAAGGAAATCTTTTTCGCCCACATGCGAGATGGCCGACGTAAGTTCTTTCTTGTCCATTGTGCCGTAACCGATAACGACCACCTCGTCGAGCACGGCGCTGTTTTCCTGAAGCACCACATTGATAACGTCGCGTCCGTCGACCGCCACTGTCTGTGTGGTGAATCCGATATAGGACACACGCAGCTTACCTTTGGAGTCTACTTTCAGAGTGTAATTTCCGTCAATGTCGGTTGCGGTTCCCGCACCTGAGTCGGCGGCGATGACACTGGCGCCTATCACAGGTTCGCCGGAAACGTCGGTCACTGTTCCCGACACGCTGATCTCCCGGGCAATCGCCGCCGGTGTCGCCAGCAGTAACGCCAGGGCCGGAATCAGCAGTCTCAAAGCTCTTACTGAAAATAATTTCATGCTTATAGATTTATGGTTAATGATTTGTTTATGCAGATGCAAAAGAATCCGGAAAACAGGATTTCCGGATGCAAATATATGTCTTAAAATCAGGTGTGCCGACAGCGGTTAGGCAAAATGTAGCCAGAATCGAGGTTTGGGGAAGCTATTACACTGTTATTCAACAGGATTACAACAAGAGAAGGGGCTCAAAAAGTAGTGAAATTCTGAGGTTTTATTCGCGGATTTTCACAAATCCACGGGCGTCGATGGGAGGCGGCTCACACGGCGGCGCGCCCTATTTTCTGTATTTCTTCCTCAAGTTTGTTTCTGTCGCCCGCAGCCTTGTTGCGGATCTTTGTGCGGTAGTTGTAGATGGTTGTCAGGCTATAGCGCAGAAACTGGGCAATCTTCACGCTGTCGGTAATGCCGAGCCTTATCAGGGCGAATATGCGCAGCTCGGTGTTGAGATGCCCGTCGCGTTTCGGGATTATGGCCTCTTCTGGACGCAACAGAGCGTTGAAATCGTCGACAAAGGTGGGAAAGAGCTTAAGGAATGTGGCATCGAAATTGTCATAGAACGCTTTAAGCTCCTCATCAACCTGCAAAGTCGACTTCAGGGTGCGCCCAAGCTGCTCAATCTTTCCGGCGCCGACCATCTTGGCCAGCGACTTACGGTAGGAGTCGAGCTTTTCTATATAGACCAGACACTGATCCATGTAACGG
>CAMWTV010000021.1 GCA_947177215.1 uncultured Muribaculaceae bacterium | reverse complement strand
GCCGACCATCTTGGCCAGCGACTTACGGTAGGAGTCGAGCTTTTCTATATAGACAAGCCACTGATCCATGTAACGGCCTATATATTCTTCTTTCAGATAGGAGTTTTCGGCAATCGCCCTGTTTGCCTCGCAAAGCTCCGCATTCGATTTCCTGAGCTCGTTGTTGAGCTGGTGGAGCGATCGGTTGGCTGTCTCGACCTCCTTGCGGGCGGCGGCTATGCGACGCATCTGCCTGAGCACATAAAACACCAGCGCCAGAAGCACCAGCGCCAGCAGGCTTATGACCACCACCGACCAGCGCAGATTTGATTTCTGGCGCTTGATGGTGTCAAGATACATCTCGTTTACCAGGGGATATATGTCGTTGAGTTCGAGCACACGCAGACGCGCGTTGCACTCGGCGGCATCGTTAATGGATATGCCCAGAAGCTCATGGGCCATCTCGACATCGCCTTCCTGATACAGGAGTATGGCAAGCTGCCGCAACGACTCGTATTCCCGCACTGCCGCCCTGAGGTCGGACACCGATGAAACAATGAGACATTCTTTCTCTTTGTCGAGATCGCCAAGCTGTTTGTATGACGCCGCCATGGTAAAGGCGCATATGGCTTTTTCGTGAGTTGTGATCTCTCCCGAACGCATATGCTCCTCTATTATTTCTATCGCTTCGCGCGGATGGCCGGTGTTGTTGAGTTTGTCGGCCATATTTATCACATAGCCCAGATCTCCGGGTGTGTTGCATGCCAGCAGCGAGTCGCGATATTGCATGGTGAGCGCGTCATAACGGCGTTTGTCCTCAGCCCTGACCGAATAGTCGGCCAGAAGGCCGTAGATGGTGCGGCACACGTGAAAATAATAGCGTTGCAGATAATCGGGCAGCCGGCCGCAGTCAATACGGTCGAGAATTTCGATGGCCTCTTTATACATGCCTGTGCGGCCGAGAATGTTGGCTGTGTTAAGGCGTGCGTTGTCGATAAATACCTGATCGCCTATGCGGTGGGCATGGGCCTCACGGCGGCGGCAGATGGCAAAAGCCGAGTCGGTGTTATAGGGCACATATTCGTCGAGAAGGGCACCCATTGCAGCGAAGCGGTCGGTGTCAGATGCGGCGTTTTCGCCGGCCCGGCGCAGCTCAAGCAGGCGGTCTTCTTTCTGGCTGCGGTAAACGTCTCTGTCGGCGATTGTGCGGTTCAGCTCATTCATCAACGAGTCTGAAACGGCCACGCCGCCGGCACGGCAACACACAACCGTTGCGGCCAACAGCAGGAACACCGCTATGTGCCGGAGGTCAATATCTATGCCGATAAGAGCCTTCATATTGGCAAAGGTAATAAATATTCCTTAATTTCGCGACAAAATTACCCTTGACCAACCACCCTCATAGGTTAAATTTGCACAAGGAAAGATTTCCAAAACTCAAGTCAATAAGAAAAATGCCCATGAAAAAACTGATTGCGCAGGCGGTATGCGCTGCCGTTATTGCTCCGCTGACGGCCGGAGCCGAGAACATCCCCAACCCGGTAATTCCGGATGTTGCCGATATCGGTGTGTTGAACTATAACGGAAAATATTATCTTGGCGGATGCCGCACTGACGGCGATTTCTACATTTCCGAGGATCTTGTAAACTGGAGCGGCCCGGTGCATGTGATCGACATGGACAACGACTGGAGCCGTGGCTCGGGTTGCGCCAACAACCAGATACACTCAAACGACATGGTGTATCACAACGGCACGGTGCATGCCTACTGGTCGGTTAACTACTGGGGCGACGACCTCCATGCGGTGCATGTGGTGCATTCAGAAGCTTCCGACCCCATGGGGCCTTACGCGGAGCCGGTGAAAGACCGGTGGATGGACAACCGAATAGACCCTAAGGTTTTCCGCGACGACAACGGCGACCTGTATATGTATATGGTGCGTTTCACCGAAGGCAACGCCATATGGGTCAGAAAGATGAAAAACTATCGCGAGTTTGACGACGATGTGTTCATGGCACAGTTCAACTCGCTGCCGGCCACATGGGAACGCACCGACAATGTGGTGGCCGAAGGCCCGTGGGTGATGAAATATCACGGCCAGTATTACATGATGTATAATGCCAACCACACCGGCGGCGAGTGGGGCAACTACCAGCTTGGAGTGGCGCAGGCCCCGTCGCCTACGTCGTTCAACCACGGAAACAAATATCCCCATCCGGTGGCAGGCTCTAACCAGAAGGCTCTCGACGACAACTATGTTGACCTGCTGGCCTACTCGGGCGGCAATTTCACTCCGGAATTCGCCTACACTACAGCCGCGACCGACAACGACTGGATGAAACCGGGTTTTGACGACAGCCGATGGGAAAAGGGCGCTCCCGGATTCGCAAACCGACATATTGCCGGATCGACCACATACAGGCGATCGACCGAGTGGAACTCTCCGACACTGCGCGCACGCAAGCATTTCAACATAACCGACCGCAAGGGCAACTATGCGCTGCGGCTTACCCACGACGGCGACATAAAGGTGTTTATAAACGGTAAAGAGATCTACGCCCGCCAGGGAAGCGACTACCGTGTGGTGAACCTCACGGCCGAACAGAAAAAGGCGCTTGCCGAGGGCGACAACATTATTGCCATAGAGGCCAGCGAGGGACGTCACGGCAGAAAATATCTTAACGTGGAGCTGTTTGACATGGGCGGCGACATGGCCGATCCGGAGATTGTGTGGACTCCGGGACAACCTAACATTCTCCGCGGGCCGAACGGTCTGGAATGGTGGCTTATCTACATGGCCAACGGCTCAGGGGGCCGACGCAGCCAATATGTAGACCGCGTGCACTTCTTCGGCGACAAGCTCTGGGTCGACGGCATTTCGCATCCGGCCAATCCGGGCTTCCACCCCACTCCGGCAATGCCGGCCTACGGCGACACATTCGACTCTGACAAGGGTCTTGAAAACTGGGCCGCTCTCGACAGGAACCGGTGGAACGTGGCCGACGGAGAGCTGAAACTCTCCGGCCCGGGGATGGCCGAGGCAATGCTGGATGAGAACCTTGCCTCACCTTCGTATCTCTGGGAGGCGAATATAAAGGCTTCTGACGGATCGGGAGTATATGCCATTTATCAGGACAGCGCCAACAATGTGAAAATCGGCTTTGACAAGAACACCGGCAGCCTGGCGATTACTGAGAAAAACGGAGGAGCAGTGAAGGTGACGAATATTCCGCTGTATGACGATTTCAGATGGGATGTGTATCACCGCATCCGCGCCGAACGCGACGGTAACGACATAGCCATCTCGCTCGACGAGATGCGCCAGCCGGAAATCTACGAAAGCGCCATAGAGGGAATGGCCGTTCCGGGAATCTACGCCTCACAGGCAGGAACAGCTTTCGACGGAATCATATACACCGTAGGCTTTGACGACGGCAATGACAGGATGAACGGATGGATGGCAACGAAAGGCCGACTCACACCCACAAAGCGCGGGGCTTCGGCTTCAGGCGAGTTTTTCGCCACAAAAGGGAAGCCGTCGACCGGATATGAATTCACCGCGCAGGTTTCTGATCTGACCGACGGAACCGCCGCCGGATTCTATCCGCTATATATCGACAGCCGAAATTATGTTAGCGCGATTCTCGACGCCGACAGGCAGCAGCTCGTTGTAACCACCGTCAGAAACGGAAAAACTACTGAAACACGCGCGCTGCCGCTCGACAGGATCACCACACTATATCCCGACATTCGCTTCACCGATTCTTACGAGAAAGGATACACCACCGACTGCCCGGTGAAATTCGACGCAATCTATCTGAACCGCCATGAAGCGCATAACCGTGACCGGTTTGCCGAAAACATGTTTGCTCCGATGGCCGCTTCGTGGCTCGCTCCCGACGGTTCCTGGAGTCAGATCGACACCTCGGTTGCCGTTACCGACAAGCATCCGGCTTTCAGCCGTGTTGATTTCGAGCCTGTCAAGGCCTCGCGTCTGCGCTTCATCAACCGGAACGCACGCGACGGAGCGCACCACATAGGCAACATCCGCATACATGAGCTTTTCAAAGAAAGCTATAACCTGCGCGCCGTGAGAGAGGGCAACACTCTCCACCTGCTGGTCGATGGCCGCGAAGTGGCCACGATCCCCCTGACCAAAGAACTCACAGCACCCTCGTCGATAGCGCTCGCTTCACTTTCGGGAAATCCCGAATTCCACGGAGTGATGTTCTACCACCGCTGATCCCGACGGCCTGGCTCAACTTAAACCTGTGCCCCGCAAGGATGCCGCAAAGGCGGATCCCTGCGGGGCATACTGCCTTATAACCACTCCGGAACCGCTACCTTTTTTCACCCGTTCACAACAAGCAACACCATGACAAGCAACACCTTATCAGTTAATACCTGCTACATATTATCTCAACATGAAAAAATCTGCCGCAGTTTGACACTAATTTTGCCACACACAAAACAAAGAACATTAACCTAATATCAATTAACATGAAAAAGCTTTTTACCAGTTTGTTTATCTGCGCGGCATGCGCAAGTGTATCAGTGTCGGCTGCCGACTTCATGAAAATTATCGGTGACGCCACTCCCGACGGCTGGAATCATGACCACGCATTGCTGATGAACCGCTCGGCTGAGAATGAGAATGTTTTCGTTTATACCGGCTATCTGAAAGCCGATGCGGAATTCAAGTTCACAACATCAAACGACTGGATTGAAGATATGGAATACCGCAACCCGAACGAAGATCCCTACCAGATCGACAATCTTCAGGCCGGCGGCAATGACTCCAAATTCAAAGTAAGAGAAAGCGGCAACTACAATGTGGTGTGCGACATCGCCAACCTCACAGTATCAATCGAGAAAGCCGAATATCAGGAAAACCCTATCCGCTACAATTCGCTCTATCTCATCGGCGACGCCACTTCGGCCAACTGGGATCTGCCTCTGGCTGTGCCGATGCAGCAGGACGCCACCGATCCGTTCCTCTTCACGGTGAAAACAGATCTGAAAAGCC
The DNA here is from genome assembly GCA_947177215.1 of uncultured Muribaculaceae bacterium. Lineage (GTDB taxonomy): Bacteria > Bacteroidota > Bacteroidia > Bacteroidales > Muribaculaceae > UBA7173. Next base: position 12,667 of record CAMWTV010000021.1, on the reverse strand, counting down.
TTGAGGTTGCCGAACCCGAAATCATGGCTGCCGACGAGACCAGATATCCCTCGTTTAAAATAGCAGTGAACCCCCATGTGGGCTATGGCCAGTATTTCTTCCATCCCGAAGCCGACAATCAGGAGAAGCTCACTCTCGACGGCACAGATGACCGCCAGTGGACAGTGCCCTCGACCGACACCTACATTGTGAAGGCCCACCTCCTCGACAACTCAATCTCGATTGCCAAGGCCACTGCCGCCACAGTTGCGCTTCCCGAAGCCGACCTCAATGAAACAGCCCCGGTTTACTACAACCTTCAGGGCGTGCGTGTTGCCAATCCGACCAACGGCCTCTATATCGAAGTGCGCGGCAACCGTGTCACCAAGATCCGCCTCTAAGCCACAATAGGTACATTAACACACATAAACTTCAGGGCATCCCGTTTGTGAGGATGCCCTGATTTTTCATATGCGGGAGGAAGAACGGAGTTATTGCGTTGCCTTGAAGGGGGAGGAGAGGAAGACGGCGCCTTCGGGATAGGGGTCGGTTACGACAACGGGGTCGGGGAACAGGCGGAAAAGGCCTTCAAGGGTGGAAACGGCGGTGGCACGGGCACGGCGCACATAACCGCGGGAGTATATTAGCGAACGGTAGCGGCGTGCCTGGCGGCGGCGCAGGGTGTTTTCTTCGGCGGCAGAGAGATTTCCCAAACCAAGAAAAGAGTTGTCCCATGTGTCAAGAACCTCATATGAGCCTGAGGAGGTTGATTCCCTGACATCGACAATTTCGGGAGGAAGGATAACGACCGTTGTGTCGCCACGGCTGCCGAATTCAAGTTTCTCGAGATCGAACGACACTCGCCCCTCCAGACGGCAACGGGCAAAGAGCCACTTGCCGTTTACAGAGTCTTTCAGCGCCACGTCATCCATTATTTCGAGCGAGCATAGCCTGACCATTTCCCTGATCTCACTGATGCGAGACTCTTTCACCGAGGATTCCCTGGCGTGTGCGGCGCGTGTATAGCAGACAGCCGCGACACAGGCCGCTGCGATCAAGAGTAATGCAAGTGATAGCTTTATTATAGTTTTCATAACCGGAATGCTTCAGAGTAGTTTAACGGCTGTCAGGGGGCTACGGTGACCTCGGCGTCATATCCACGGCCTCGCAGCAGAGCGGTGAAAAAACCGACTGCCTTTGTCCGTGCCTGCTCGGTGACCATGCGGCGGTATTCGGTATTGTTCTCGACCTCGGCCTTTAGCGACGTGTTCATACGCTCTTTAAGGGCTGCCCGCTCGGAGGGGGATATGTGGCTGCGCAACATGGTGACACGGTAGTGCTCTTCCTTTACCTCCATGTCGCGTCCGGCAAAACGGGTCTGCACGGCTGGCAGGCGCAATTTCACCACTTTATGCGCTTCGTCGATCTCGACATCGCCCGGAGTCAGCCCGTCAAGGTCGATATAGGCCTCAAGAAATGTGTCGTAGGAGTAGACGGCTATGCGCTCTCCAAGCTTGAAGCTTGAGATCAACGACGACAGTCCCGACAGACCGTCGTCGCTTATCACACCGACTTTGTTTACCGACATCTCCGCAAGAACTATCTGATGCAGATCGCGCAGTTCGGAAAACATTTTAACGTCGGTCTGACGCGGCGAAAAACGCCTGAACGCCCACACTCCGGCCAGAGTGACTACCCCCGCCAGAGTCAGTAAAAGAAATGCTGTGACAAGTTTTTTCTTCATCATAATAATAACAATTTTTCAGCAGATATTATTGTATCAGGCCCAACCATCGGCCCGTGAATCTGTTGTGATATTACATGCGGATTAATTTAGATTATTAGACTTATGGCCGACAAACAAACCGTTCCGGTTCAAGAGCTGACCAAATCCGGACGTAAAAAACCGGTATCCACCGCCCATGGCTCGATAACCATGATAGCGATGGCCATTCTTATCGTGACTTCTATAGTGAGCCTGCGCGGATTGCCGTCGGAGGCGAAGTTCGGGGTGCAGTCGATTTTCTACTACATATTCGCGGCTGTGGTTTTTCTGCTGCCGTTCTCGCTGGTATGCGCCGAGCTTGCATCGACCTACACACGTTCGGGAGGGCTTTACCGCTGGGTGTCGGAGGCTTTCGGGCCACGCTGGGGGTGGACGGCCATGTATCTCGAATGGCAGACGATAGTGATATGGTTTCCGACGGTGCTGATGTTCGGAGCCGCGTCGCTGGCTTTCATTTTCTGGCCTGAAAGTTTCGACGAGAAGCTGGCGTCGAACAAGATCTACACGCTTGTCATAGCACTTGTTATGTATTGGGCGGCAACGTTCAACTCATTCCGCGGCACCCGGTCGGCCAACCGCCTCAGCACTCTCGGAGGCCTGTTCGGCACCATCATTCCGGCAGGCATCCTGTTTGTGGCCGGCATAGTGTATGTGTGCGCGGGCAAGCAGATAGCGCTGACTGAGATGCCGTTTCTTCCTGATTTCTCCCATCTGAGCACCATTGTTCTGGCAGCCTCGATTTTTCTTTTCTACGGAGGTATGGAGATCCAGGCGGTTCATGTAAACGACATGCGCAACCCCGCACGCGATTTCCCTCGTGCCGTGTTTGTGGCCATAGTGGCCATAGTGGTGATCTACGCCCTGGGCACACTGATAATCGGAGTGGTCATACCGTCGGAAAACATCGACCTGCTTCAGTCGCTTCTGGTGGCCTATCACAGTCTGTTCAGCAGCTTCAATCTGTCGTGGCTGGGCAATATCATGGCTGTGCTGATAATGTTTGGCGTAATAGGCCAGATCAGCGCCCTTGTCAACGGCCCGTCGACAGGACTGATGGCGGTTGCCCAGTCGGGCTACCTGCCCATGAGCCTTCAGAAAACCAACCCCAACGGAGTGAACAAGCGCATTCTTTACATCGAAGGGGTGTTTGTAACGGTGCTCACACTGGTGCTGCTCGTGCTTCCGACGGTAGAGTCGGCCTATCAGATAATGTCGCAGATGGCCACGATAATATATCTGGTCATGGTGGTTATGATCTATGGAGCGTTCATACGCCTGAGGCGCACCCAGCCCGACAAAAAGCGCGGATTCCGTGTGCCCGGCGGCAAGGCGGGCGAATGGATTGTGTGCGGTCTCGGCATCGCTGGCGCTCTCGCTGCCCTGCTGCTGAGTTTTCTGCCCCCTTCGCAGATCGACACCGGAAGTCCGGCGGTGTATATCGGCATTCTGATTGCCGGTGTGGCGCTGTTCATAGCGCTGCCGCTATGGGTCTACTCGAAACGGAAGCCGTCGTGGCGCAATCCTGAGGCTCATTTCTATCCTTTCGACTGGCAGATAGAGGGGCGTAAACCGTGGGAGGCATCGAAATGGCCGGCCGGCTATGAGCCTACAGAAGAGGAGGTGGAGGCGGCAGAGAGCGATGCTATTGCCCGACATGCAACACTGCCCCATCAGTAACCCCGTATAATACAGGCTCCCGGCAGCGAAATGCTGCCGGGAGCCTGTATTATACGGGATGTGCATGTTTACGCACCCATCATGCGGGATATGTATTTGCCGATGATGTCAAACTCGATATTGACCTTTGTGCCAACACGGATGTCACCGAAATTGGTATGTTCGAAGGTGTATGGTATTATGGCCACGCGGAAGGTGTCGGCCTCAGAATCGCACACGGTGAGGCTTACGCCGTTGACACAAACCGAGCCTTTCTCGACTGTTACATAGCCTTTCCTGACAAGCTCGGGCGACACCTGATAGCGGAAACGGAAATAACGGCTTCCGTCAACTTCCTCTATATCGACACACTCGGCGGTGCAGTCGACATGGCCCTGGACGATATGGCCGTCAAGACGGCCGTTCATGACCATGCAACGCTCAAGGTTCACGCGGTCATCCTCGCGCAGCAGCCCGAGGTTGCTGCGTCTGAGAGTCTCTTCGATGGCGGTTACGGTGTATGTGCCGTCGCCGGGAAGAGCCACCACGGTGAGGCACACTCCGTTGTGAGCCACAGACTGGTCGATCTTCAACTCGTCGGCAAACGAAGTCGCTACGGTGAGGTGAATGTTCCCGCCGTCGCGGTCAACTCTGACCACACGTCCGGCTTCTTCGACAATTCCTGAAAACATAAGTCAATTCAATCTATCGGCAACAATAAACTTTATTCGGCGATGTTGTGGAACACGTTCTGCACGTCTTCGTCTTCCTCAAGCTTTTCAAGAAGCTTATCGAGGGTTTCGCGCTGCTCGTCGGTAACCTCCTTGACATCGTTGGGAATACGTACGAACTCGGTGGAAAGAATCTCGAAACCGTTGCCTTCGAGATACTGCTGGATGTTGGAGTATTCCTCGAACGGGCCGTAGAGCACAACAGAATCCTCGTCGGCCTCAACCTCGTCAACGCCATAGTCGATCAGTTCCAGTTCGAGATCCTCAAGCGACATGTCGGCCTTGGGGGTGATTTTCAGAATCACCTTGTGATCGAAAAGGAATGTGAGCGAGCCCTGTGTGCCGAGCGATCCGCCATGTTTTGTGAAGTAAGAGCGCACATTGGCAACAGTGCGTGTATTGTTGTCGGTGGCAGCCTCGACGAAGATCGCGATTCCGAAAGGCCCGTATCCCTCATAGGTGATCTCCTTATAGTCTTTGGCGTCTTTGTCGGTAGCTTTCTTTATGGCGCGCTCCACAGTGTCTTTGGGCATGTTCTCAGCCTTGGCGTTCTGCATGAGCGCACGCAGCCTGGGGTTGGTCGAAGGATCGGGGCCTCCTGCCTTAACGGCGATGGTGATTTCCTTACCGATGCGGGTGAATGTTCTCGACATGTTGCCCCATCGTTTCAATTTTCTGGCTTTGCGATATTCAAATGCGCGTCCCATTTCTGATTTTTATTTTATAAGTAACTTTTCAAAAATTATTTTTGCGGATTGTGGTGTCAGCGCAGCTCGGCGCCGGTCTGTTTGGTGAGGTTGGCGATAATCTTGTTCATCGCGGCATCAATCTGCTTGTCCTGAAGGGTTTTCTCATCGTCCTGGAGCATCATTGAGATGGCATATGATTTCTTGCCTTCGGGCAGATTTTTCCCTTCGTACACGTCGAAGAGAGTCACTTCGCGCAGCAGTTTGCGCTCGCTCTCTCTCACAACGGCCTCGATTCGCGCCATTGTCACCGATTTGTCGACCAGCAGGGCGAGGTCGCGTTTCACGGGCTGTGTTTTCGGCAGCGGCGTGAACTGCACCTTTTTCTTCAGGGCGAGTTTCACCATAGCGTCCCAGTCAAGCTGTGCATAGAACACAGTCTGCCTGATGTCGGCTTTGTGGAGAATGGCTTTTGCCACGATTCCCATCTCACCGAGGAGCTTGCCCGAACGGGTCTTGATGTCGAGGGCGGCGGCGAAGATGTTGTTGCCGGCCGATTTCTCGAGGCTGATCTCTTTTTCGGAGATGCCGAGACGGGCGAAGATATTGGCTACATAGGCCTTGAGGTCGTAGAATGTGGCCTCTTCTGCCTGACGGCTCCAGTTGCCTCCACGGGAGTTGCCGGTGAGCCAAAGGGCCAGATTAGATGACTCGCTGTATGGGGCAAGCGGATTTTCGGCCGTCGAGGCTGCGGCGGGATTGAGCGTATATACGTTTCCGAACTCGTAGAAGGCCAGATCGACCGCCTTGCGGTTCACGTTATGCGCGATAGATTCGAGACCGCCGAACAGCAGTGTCTGGCGCATTACGCTGAGGTCGTTGCTCAACGGGTTGAGCAGTTTCACACACCGGTCGGCCGGATAGCACGACAGGTCGGTGTAATATGATTCGGCTGTGAGCGAGTTGTTGAGAATCTCGTTGAATCCGAGGGCGGTGAGCTGCCCTGAGATCAGCTGCCGGAGGTCATCGGCCTCATCGACCGGGGTCTTGAGCTGGAGCGACGAGTGAACGGTGGTTCCGATCTCTACATTGTTGTAGCCATATATGCGGAGCACATCCTCTACCACATCGCAGGGGCGCTGCACGTCGACACGGTAGTTGGGCACACGCAGCTCGACAGAATCGCCTTCGCGTCCTACGATCTCGATTTCAAGCGAACGCAGAATGGAATCGACCGTATCGTGTGGGATTTTCTTGCCGACAAGGCTGTCGAGATAGTCATATCCGAGGGTAACCTTGTAAGGTTCGGCCTTTACAGGATAGATGTCGACCGGCTCGCCGCAGATGGTGCCTCCGGCCAGCTCTTTGACCATCAGGGCCGCAAGCTTGAGGGCATACATGGCCGCATTGGGATCGAGGCCGCGCTCGTAACGGAACGAGGCATCGGTCGACAGGGCGTGGCGGCGCGCCGTGCGACGCACACGTGTGGGGTTGAAGCAGGCGCTTTCAATAAATATGTCTTTGGTTGTTTCTGTCACACCGGAATCGAGGCCGCCGAACACACCGGCGATACACATCGGTTTCTCAGCGTCGCAGATCATAAGATCGGCCTGAGAGAGTGTGCGCTCCACACCGTCGAGAGTAACGAATTTTGTTCCTTCGGCCACTGTGCGCACAACCACTTTGCCGCCACCGATCTTATCGAGGTCGAAACAATGGAGCGGCTGCCCGAAGCCGTGGAGTATGTAGTTGGTTATGTCGACGATGTTGTTTATGCTTCGCACGCCTATTGCCTCGAGCCTGTCGCGGAGCCAGTCGGGGCTCTGACGCACCTCGACGCCTCGGATGGTGAGACCGCAGTAGCGCGGAGCGCCTTCGGTGTCGATAACCTCGACTTCAATGCCTCCTTCGGGCGTATCGGCCTTGAAGCCTTCCACGTCGGGACGGCGCAGATCCTTGTGGGTAAGGTGGCAGTCGCAGTATGCGGCCAGATCGCGGGCCACGCCATAGTGGCTTGCCGCGTCGATGCGGTTGGGGGTCAGGTCGACCTCCATCACATAATCGCTTTCGAGTTTATAATATTCGGCTGCGGGAGTGCCCGGAGCCGGAGCGTTTTCTTCGGGGATGACGATGATGCCGTCGTGAGAGGTTCCCACGCCGATCTCGTCTTCGGCACAGATCATGCCGAGCGACTCTACACCGCGTATTTTAGAGCGTTTTATCTGGAATGACTCGTCGCCGCTGTAAAGAGTCGTTCCCACTGTAGCCACCACCACAGTCTGCCCTGCGGCAACGTTGGGAGCGCCACACACAATCTGTGTGGGTTCTCCGTTTCCGAGGTCAACGGTCGTGATGTGAAGATGGTCGCTGTTGGGATGCTCCACGCATGTGAGCACCTTTCCGATCACCACTCCTTTAAGGCCGCCTTTGACAGTTTCCACCTCTTCGAGGCCGTCGGTTTCGAGCCCGATAGATGTGAGAGCCTCGCTCACCTGAGCCGGGGCCATGTCAATGTCGAGATAATCCTTTAACCAATTATATGATATGTTCATAGCTATGATATGTTGTCGGGAGGGACAATGTAACGTTTTGCACCGGCAGAACGTGCCGGTTCCGTCCGGATTGCAAAATTACAAAAAATTTCTCAAGCCGCCTCCGCCAAAGCCAAAAACCTGCATTTCAAAGAGTCAAAGCCCGCCCACGGGTAGTGGCGGCTGCGGCCGGATATTGATTTCAGGTGTAATTGCCGCCAAATGAAAAGACCGGGGAGTGTTCTCTTGCCCGGTTGGCGAGGTTTTCTCACAGTTTATTCATAACTTTGCAGTTAAGTAGGCTTTTTAAGCTCAAAAACAATACTCTCTGACACTAAAAACATCTTCGACGGCTTATTTATGAGAACATACCGGATATTTGTGATGCTTTCGGCCATGCTTGTCATGGTCGCATCGGGTGCGCCCGAGGCATCGTCACAGTCGCTTTTCGACGAGATAATCTATGACGGCGAGACAGTAAGCGCAGACACGGCCCTTGTCAGGGCCTCGGTTACCCCTGCGCCCGCAGCCCGCAAACGCTCGCCCCAGCGCCGCAATCCGCGCAAGTCGAAGGAGCCGTCGCTATGGGATCTGACCGACAGCGAAGGATTTCCGCTTGACTCCACGATGTTCGGCCCGCAGGAGCTGTGGCCCGACTCGCTTATGGATGTGACAGACCTGACTCTGCCGCCGATCACCTACATTCCCCCGATTTTCTATGACTATTCAACGGCGCTTGCCTCCGACCGACCCGACATGCTCGATGCCTCAACGGCATCGCTCGACAGCCTGGGGTGGGCCGACCGGGCTGTGCTCCGCAACCACCGCTACGAGCTTTTCATGCAAGATTTCATGATGGCGCGTCCCGACCTTGTGCGCTACAACATAGCCGATATGCCGCAGGTGCCGAAGGAATATGTTGTCGAGGTTGACCCGCAGCAGGCCAAGATCACTGTAACAGAGTTCTCGCGCGATGTGAAAGAGATGGTTAGCGTGGCCAAGCCGGTAGATCTGGGGCGTATAAACTGGCTTCAGAACTTCGACGGCTCGCTGCATTTCTCGCAGGCTTACATATCGCCCAACTGGTATCAGGGTGGAAGCTCCAACCTTAACGGCATTCTGAATCTCCAATACAACATCAGGCTCAACCAGGCATTCCATCCTAACCTGATGTTCGAGACGGCGATACAATACAAGCTCGGAGTAAACAACGCTCCCGACGACACGATCCACGCCTACAACATAACCGAGGATCTGTTCCAGATCAACACAAAGTTCGGTCTGAAGGCTGCCAAAAGATGGTATTACTCGGTCAACGCGCAGTTCAAGACCCAGCTTCTGAACAATTACCGCGTTAACACCAACGATCTCACCGCCGCCTTCCTCTCGCCGGGCGAGCTTAACGTGGGTGTCGGTATGACGTACAACTACGAGAATCCGCGCAAGACCATCAATTTCTCGGCCGTTATCTCGCCGCTTTCATACAACATGAAGATGTGTGCCAACTCGAAGCTCAACCCGACATGGTTCGGCATTGAGGAGGGGCACAAGACCATAAGCCAGTATGGTTCGAGCGCCGAGCTGACGTTCAGGGCCAAACTCGCCTGGAACATAGAATATTTCTCGCGCCTGTTCATGTTCACCAACTATGAGTATGTGCAGGGCGACTGGGAGAACACCGTAACATTCAACTTCAACAGGTTCCTGTCGACAAAAATTTTCGCGCACTTGCGCTACCAGTCTGACACGCAGCCGCTTGCCGACACCAAATGGCAGAAATGGCAGTTGAAGGAGATTATCTCGATAGGCTTCTCCTACAAATTCTCCCGTTCGTGAGAGCCGGTGCCCGCATAATATGTGTGTTCCTGGCCATAACGGCCGCCATAGGGATGGCGTGGGGATGGCCGCCTGAAACGGCAAACACGCCGTCGAAGTCGTGGGTTACCGACGCGACCACCGAAGAGCGGGTGAAAGCGATGCTTGCCGAGACTCCGGCACCGCATATCGGGGGGATATGGAGCGCTACCGCCGACGGCGCGAAAGTTGCGATAATATCGGGAACCCCTACCGGCCTGAACGGCAACCGAGAGATGAGCTATCTGATTGTGGCCCTGCGCACACCGCGGCCGGCTATAGCGCCGGGCACTGTCATGGGATGGTGTGTGGCGTCGGCCAAAGCGGGGTTTTATGACTGCACGCTGTTCTCCCGCTGTCACGGTTCCGAGCTGACCGAACCGAAAAGATTCACTCTAAGGCTCAACGACGATGCCCGCCTGTCGCTGATAAAGGTGCGCGACGGGCTGGAGATCATGGCATGGAAGATAATTCCGTATATGTTCCGCTCGTTTATCCGCGAACGTCATGACCGTCCGCGCGATCTTGACGGCCTGATAAGGCTCTGGCCCGACAACACCGGGACACCACCCTCACCACGCTATCTCTGAACCGATGAAACGATTCGTTACCGCACTGACAACCGTGGCCATGGTCATGGCCGCCACCGCCGACAGGAAGAACTCTGTGAACCGGCGGCTGAAGCGTGTGCCGCAACCGGCATCCGAGACCACAGTGCCGTTTGACACGGTGGCAGCAGAGGGTCTGGTAAGATTTTCGGGATATGAGAAGACCCTACGGTCAAACCGCGAGACGATGTTCGTGACCAACCTTTCGGAAAGAGAGATCGGAGGGGTGTGGTTCGGCATCTCCTATCTCGACACATCGGGGCGCCTGCTCCACAAGGCCTCTCACCGCCGGTATGTGTCGATTCCACCGGGCGAGACGCGGCGCATAGATATTCCGTCGTGGGACAAGCAGTGCACGTTCTATTACACCGGCTCTCCACGACCTCGCATATCCGCCATTCCCTACGACATCACCATAACCCCCGACACCCTTCTTCTGACCCGCTGACATGCAACCGATCGACCTAATACGCAAATTCGCCCATCTGACGCCTGAACTCGAGGAGGCGCTGAATTCGGTGATGGTTGAACGCCGTTTCCGCAAAGGTGACACCCTCAGGGGTAAGGTCAACCTCACAGCCTATGCCTACTACATAATCGAGGGGGCGGCCAGAGTCTATTATACACGCAAGAGCAAAGAGCACACCTTCGAGTTCGCGTTCGAGAACGAATTCATCATAGTCTCGCCACAGCTGATTAACCGGATGGGTGAGACTGTGACCATACAGTTTCTTGAACCGGCAACGGTTATCATGATGCCACACCTTCAGATCAAAGAACTTCTGCAAGGGTCAGACGCCATCGACGATGCCGCCAGACTGCTGTTTCTGAACACAGCCCTTATTCAGTATTGCTCACTGCTCGAGGAGCGTGCGGGCGTGATGCAGTCGCTCGGGGCCGACGAACGCTACCGCTGGATACTGGAACGCTATCCTCGCATAACCGAGTGTGCCAACGCCACCCAGATAGCATCGTTTTTAGGCATAACGAAAGAAACGCTCTACCGCATCAAGTCAGGAAAATACGGACACCGAAAAGAGAGATGAACACTATATCGACCACAATGAACAACCACCACCGCTCCGCTTCGGTGCGCGACGCAGTGGCCCTTTATGAAGAGCGCCATAAGGCAACCTTCAATCCGAAGGCCGCGCTTATCGACATGGACGGCACCCTGCTCGACACCATGAAAGGGCACACGCTCGCATGGCACCGTCTGGCCACCGAACTTGGCATCGAGGCCACCCGCGACGAGTTTTACCTCTACGAGGGGATGACCGGGGCCGCCACGATCAACAAACTGTTTCGCCGGGCATTCAACCGCGACGCCACACGCGAGGAGATAACCGAACTTTATGCCCGCAAAACGGGTTATTTCAATGAACTGCCGAAAGCAGGCACAATTCCCGGAGCCGCCACGATGATAGAAACGCTTATCAGGCGCGGGATAAAACGGGTGCTTGTAACCGGCTCGGGACAGCTGTCGAATCTGGAGAGGCTCGACACAGACTTTCCCGGAGGGTTCGCAGCCGACATGCGCATCACTGCCCACAATGTGAGCCGGGGCAAGCCTGATCCGGAGCCATATCTCAAGGCGATGGCTCTGGCGGGGACAAGCCCCTGCGAGTCGATAGTTATCGAAAACGCCCCCTCGGGAGTCGAGGCGGGTGTGCGCTCGGGAGCGTTCACAGTGGCTGTGACCACAGGGCCGATTCCGGCAGAGGAGATGTGGAAGGCAGGGGCAGACATGGTTTTCCCCACGATGACCGCGTTTGCCGAGGCTCTTCCCGATCTATTAAGCAACAACAGACTATGAGGTCATCAGATTCATCTTTCAAACCGGCACTTGTGTTCACCAACCATGTGGCACAGGAGCTTGACGCCGTTGCCGAAAGGCTCGGCGCACCGTCGGTGTTTGTTCTGGCCGACAGCAATACCGCATCGGCTGTGATTCCGCGCCTAAAAGCGGAGTCGCAGACCGTGAGAAACGCCACACTGATTGAATCAGGTGCAGGCGAGTCATACAAAAACCTTGACACTCTGGCCCATATATGGAAACAACTCAGCGATATGGGCGCCACCCGCCGGTCGCTGCTGATTAATGTGGGGGGCGGTGTTGTGACTGACATGGGGGCTTTCGCCGCCTCGACATTCAAACGCGGAATGCCGTTTGTCAATATTCCCACCACCCTGCTGGGAGCCGTCGACGCCTCGGTGGGAGGAAAAACGGGGATAAACTTCAACTCGCTTAAAAACGAGATAGGAGCGTTCAGCCTGCCCGAACTTGTTATCATATCGACCACTTTTTTCCGCACGCTGACTTCGCAGGAACTTTTGTCGGGCTATGCAGAGATGATAAAACACGCCATGCTGTCGTCGCGCGAGATGACAGGAAGGTTGCTGGCATACGATGTTACGAACTATGACCCCGACCGGCTTCTGGAGATGCTTGAGGAGAGTGTGGCGGTGAAGTGCGATTTCGTGGCCGCCGATTTCAATGAATCCGGACTGAGGAAAGCCCTTAATCTCGGCCACACCGCCGGTCATGCGTTCGAATCGCTGGCGTTGCGGCGCAACGCTCCCCTGCCCCACGGCTATGCCGTGGCCTTCGGAATGGTGACGGCGCTGGTGCTGTCGCGTATGAAACTCGGATTTCCATCAGACGACCTCAACCGCTATGTTTCCTATGTGTCAGAGCATTATGGGGCATTCCAGATAACATGCGACGACTACAAGGCTCTGCTGGGATTCATGCACCACGACAAGAAGAACCTGACCCCACACGAAATAAGATGCACCCTGCTGCGAACCCCCGGAGAACCTGAAATTTCAGTGC
>CAMWTV010000020.1 GCA_947177215.1 uncultured Muribaculaceae bacterium | reverse complement strand
CTTGCCGAGTTGTGACCGATGAAGGCAACCACTACATCGGCGCTGTCGAGGGCGTCGGCAAAGTGGTTTTCATCCCCTTTTCGTTCCCATGCGAAGTCGATCGAGGCGCCACCTCCGGCCTGGAAATATTCAAGACACACGGCATAGTCTTTCCCGGCCTGAAGCTGTGTGGTGTAGGTGCGTGTGCGCGTCGAGCCTTCCACATACTCGTCGATCACAGTGCGGTTGTCGAGTTTTAGACGGAATCCGTCGTCGCCACCTACACGGAAGGTGTATTCGCCTGTGACAGCGGGACGCACAACACCTGTCCATCTTACGGAGAAGTCGTTTTTGTTGACAGCGCCGATGCCGCATCCCTGGCTCCAGTCGTAGCCTATGCGGGTGTCGGTCGATGTGGCCACAGGTGTGCCGGAGAGGTTGCGGTTGTTGAAATATTCACCTTTGAGTCCGGGGGTATCTGATCCGGCGGCGTTGAACAGCACGCCGTCAAGGTGGTCGTAACGGTCAACGAAAAACACCTCGATCCCTTTGTCGGCGCCGAGCTGACGGAGGCCGTCGAAATATGAAGTGTAACGGAAGGGGAATGCCAGACCGCTGCCACCTCCGGCGGCGTGGATGAGCGCGTTGTTTCCGACCACGGCTATCTTAGAGCAGTTTTCCTTTCGGAGCGGGAGGATATTGCCCGCATTCTTGAGAAGCACGGTTCCGTTGCGCGACACTTCGAGGGCTGTTTCCACCGATTCCGGATCGTCTTCGGCGGGGGTGTCGCCGCTCCACGGATTGCGGTCGAAGATGCCGAATGCGATAAGTGTCTGGAGTATGTGTTTCACCTTCAGGTCGATGTCGTCCATCGAAATTTCTCCCGAAGCGAGATATTTTCGGAGGTCGTCTTCGTTTTCTATCTGGTTGTAGGCCATCTCGAGGTCAAGGCCGCTCTTTACAGCCGGCACACAGTTGTGGGTGGATCCCCAGTCGGACATGATCAGGCCGTTGAAGCCCCATTTGTCTCTGACCACATCTTTGAGGATGGTCGGATCTTCGGTTGTCCACACGCCGTTGAGCAGGTTGTAGCTTGTCATGATCGAGCCTGTCTCAGCCACCTGTACGGCTGCCTTGAATGCCGGGAAATAGATTTCGTGAAGTGTGCGCTCGTCGATGTCGGAGCTGATGTAATTGCGGTCGTAGTCCTGATAGTTGGCTGTGAAGTGTTTGATCACGGCCATTACACCGTTGTCCTGAACCCCCTTGATATAACCTGTAGAAGTCTGCGAGGTGAGATAGGGATCCTCGCCCATATATTCGAAGTTACGGCCGCACATGGGGGCGCGGTGAATGTTGACCGCCGGGCCAAGAAGAATGTCGACACCGCGTGCCTTGCAGTCGCGAGCCATTGACTCGCCGTATTTGTAGTTCAGGTCGCGGTCGAATGTGGATGTCAGCATCAGCACACAGGGATAGGCTGTCGACGAGCCCCACTCCACAACCCCCTGGGGGCCGTCAGACATTTTGGCGCGGGGGATGCCCAGTCGCGGTATGTCTTTGGTGTAAAGCCAGTCGGTGCCGCCGATATAGATCAGTTTCTCCCTCATGGTCATGCTTTTCAGCAGTTGTTCGGCGCGCTGTTCCACCTCTGGGGTGAACCAGCTCTGTGCCGATATGTTTCCGGCCGAGGCGATCATTGCCGCTACCAACAGTGATTTCGCTGTTTTTCTTATCATGGTTTCGTAATAGTCTTGGTTATGGATAAAAATTCGTGTCAGCGCACTATCAGTTTGGCGCATGTGTCATCGGCTTTTACGATGTATATTCCCTGCGGAAGGGGTATCTCTAAGTTGCCTGAGCCGGCTATGCCCTGTCGCACTACGTTTCCGGCCATGCCTGTGATCTGATAGCCCACCGGCGCTCCGTCATGGCTTATGCAGACGCGCCCTTCCGAGGCCCATATGCGGCATTTGCTGTCGGCAACAGATTCCACTCCCGAATCGGTGGCCTCTTCGCCGAAGAGCTGCCATTTGAGCAGCTGGCTGTAAGAGCTGCCGTTGTTCTCGACCACATCGAGCAGGAACCGTGTGAAAGCCAGATCGCTGTCGGTGTTGAACCGCATGGTTGCATAGCCGCAGGGGAAGGAGTATTCGGTGCGGTAGTCAAGTTCAACCCAACCCAACTGCTCGTTGTAGCCGTTGAGATTCCATTTTTTCGGGTTGCGGTCAGGATCGACATCGACCGTAGTCAGGGTGTAGAAGTCGAGGGTGTAGGGCTTGTCGAGGGTTATTTCCACCGCATAGTTACGGGTGTCGCTCATGCAGTATTTTGTGGTCAGCTTGCGGTCGAACAGATTCACATATGTTTCCGACCACCAGTCGCCGGAGTTCCCTTCGGGCCATGCGGTGGCGGCGGTGGCTATGTCAAGTCCCTCGGTTATGTCGGCGGGGAAGCATAGGCCGTCGGTGTTGTCGAGGCATGGCGATCCGAAAATCTGCCATTCGGCAATTTCCACAGCCCCGTCGCCTTTTGCGGTGAGGCGATAGAAGCGGGCGCGGTCGGCAAGGGCCGAGTCGGCTCCGCGGGCCACTTCAAACAGGTATGCGCCTGAGAGGTCGGTTGATTTCGACGGTGTTACGACTACCCAGTCGGTGCCGTTCATCGAGGCCTCGACAGTCCATGCGGTCACATCGGCTGTGCTGCTGATTCCGGCCGAGAGGAGATAGCCTGTCATGAGCACGGGATATTCGCACTCAACGGTTACATAGGCAGAGTTTTCTCCTTCGACACGGTAGATGGTGTATTCGTCGTTGTCGGTTACGTTGGCCAGTGTCTCGCTGTCGAACTGTGCGGTGAGTGTGGCGCCGTCGGTAAAATCGGTCTCATACGACATCAGCTTGACCTGCGGCTGCTCTATCTGCTCATCGCTCTGATAGAATTTGAAGCAGTCGATGTTGGGGCCGTCGTCGTTGTATGAATTGAACACAATCTTGTTGCTCCCTTTGTCGAGATAGACCAGGGTAGACACCACCGATACCGGCGCATTGTCCCAGCTCGGGGAGTCGACGGTGCGGATTATAGAGCGTTCATACTGGTTCACCTTGATGGAGAGGGCGCGGCTCGATCCCATCGAATGCACTTCCAGACGGTATGTTCCCGCTTCGGGAACCTCGACATTCGGAAGCACAAGATAGGAGTTGGAGCGCTGGTTGAAGTCGCCCACATACCGGCCACCCGACATACCGGATATTTTTGAGCCGTCGGTGGGTTTTACTTTCAGGTCGCCGAACAGCTGTGCGTCCTCGGCCTCGTAGACTTTCGGGAATTCGTTGATTTCGGGAAGCACCACTTCTTTCGTAGTGTAGATGTCGAAACAGTCGATGTTGGGGCCTGCCGAAGGGTAAGGGGTTACGCGCACGGTGTTCTCGCCCGCATCCATGTAGACGCTGGCGCTCATGGTTTTCGACGGGGGAAGGTTCCAGTCGTCGGTAGTGGACGGCACTTTGCACACCACCTCCTTGTAGTTCTGCACCTTGATGGCTATGCCGCGGCTGTCGTCGCCGCACATGTAGTGGGTGCGCAGCTCATAGGTGCCCGCTTTTTCCATGTTCACCTTGAACTCGATTACAGAACCGGGGTCGTTGTCGCCCACATATTTGCCGCCTGAGTGGTCGGGTGAAATCTCTTTTACCTTTACAGGTGGAGTAAGTGTGGCGTTCTCAGCCTCTATGCGGCACACGAAGTCCTGTGCCGACAAGGCGGGAGATATGCCGCACACCACTGCCAGCGCGGCTAAGAATTTCGTTGATTTTCTCATGGTTACGAGGGGTGTTATTTAACAGCTATTTTAGTTGCGGTCTCGTTGATTCTGACTACATAGATTCCTGCAGCCGGAAGGTTGAGCGAGCCTTCGGCCATGGCCGACGAGGCAACAATGCGTCCGGAGATGTCGTAAACGGTGATGCCGGCGGCATCGGCGCCTGTGAACGAGAGTGTGCGCGAGTCGATGCGCATGCCGACACCGTTTTCTGCTTCGGTGGTGATGGTTCCGGATGTTCCGTCGGTGACGGTGAGCGTAAGTGCGCGTGTGTCAACCACCAGACGATACATTCCGTCGGCCGGAACAATGAACTGGAAGTCGCCGCTTCCGGGCTTGGTGGAGTCGAGAAGCGGGTATGTCGAGTCATATGCCACTGTAGTGTCTTCACCTCCGCCGTTTACAAATCCGGCCCATGCGCTGCTCGATGTCAGAAACTTGAATTTGGCCGTCTTGCCGTCGGCTGTGGTGGCATGCAGAAAGCCCGTCCATTCAAACACGAGCGGATCTGTCTCGGTCATTTTCGCAAGATAGTCGCTGTTGAACGCCCACGGAGCGTTGCCTCCTGTAACGGAGCCGCCTACCAGATATAGCTCCGATTTGTTGCGGTTCACTGTCATGGTCATAAGGCGTGTGTCGACCATAAACGAATAGTTGCCCTGAACAGAGGGATAGAAACGGTTGTCGGGCTGCTCTTCGCTGTTGCGCTCGAAGAGGTCGTAGGTTTCGCCGGGGAACACTTCCTCGTCGCCGGCCATGTCGAGGCGGCAGGTATATGTTACTCCCGATTCGGGATCGGGCGAGAGCACGAACCAGGCGCGGTTGCCGCTGTCGGTGGTGTCGTAGAGATCGCCTTTCCACTCATAGATGTTTTCGCCTGTGAGATGAAGCTCCTGGGCCGGAATGGCTTCTCCGTCGGTCAGATCGGCTCCGGTTGTGGCGTTGCCCAGCAGATAGAGGTGTTTCTCTTCAATGGCGCTGTTGAGCGTGAGGGTCATTGTCATGGCGTTGATGTCGAGATCGATTGTGTAGTTGCCGGGAACTTCGACCTTGAACGAGGGTTCCCCTTTGGGGCCTGTCTCGTAATATGTCAGCGCATACACTCCGGCCTTCACAAGCTCATGTTCGGGCAGAGTGGTGGTGTAGGTCGGATACCATGTCTTGCCGGTGAGAAAGCGGAAACGGCCGTCGTTCTGTTTGGTCAGGTCGCCGGTCCATGTGTAGCGGTTGTCGCCGAGGTCGGTGAGCTCGATTGCGTTACCGGTTGTCCATCCGCATGGAGCGGCGTCGCCGGTGAGATATATGTGAAGTTTCTCGTTCTCGTCGGCCTTGTCGAGGTTGATGTTCATTGTCATGGCCTCGAGGTCGATGGTTATTGTGTATTCGCCGCTGGCGCCTATTCTGAACGAAGGTTCGCCGGCTCGGGCGGTAACATCGTAGGTTAT
Source organism: uncultured Muribaculaceae bacterium (assembly GCA_947177215.1). GTDB lineage: Bacteria > Bacteroidota > Bacteroidia > Bacteroidales > Muribaculaceae > UBA7173. Next base: position 12,770 of record CAMWTV010000020.1, on the reverse strand, counting down.
GGGATATGTGCCCTGGCTCACTGTCTGGTGCGAGGCTTCGGCAGTGGTGTAGGTCGGATACCATTTCTGCTGTGTAAGGAAACGGAAACGGCCCTCTTTGGTCATTTTTCCGCTCCATTTGTAAAGGCCGTCGGGCTGTTGCACCAGACGTGTGTCTTCAGGGTTGCTGAAAGTCCATCCTTTTTCGATGGCATCGCCTGTAATGAAGATGTTTTCGGCGTCGGCTGCCATCAGCCCGATGCCTGTCATTACTGCTATCAGCAGCGACATAAGGGTTCTTTTCATGGGTTTATGAGTGAATGATGGTTATTTGATTACGGTCTTTGTCAGTTTTCCGGCGGACTCCACGATGTAGATGCCGGGGGCGAGCCGGGCAGTGTCGTTTCCGGCAGGGCGTCCGGTCAGGTCGTATATCCGTGTCCTGCTGTTCAGGTTGTCGGCTGATACCGTTTCTGCAGCGTCTGCTCCGGCTGGCGTTATGGTCATTGTCCGGGCGGAGGTGTCGGCTGTAACGGTATAAAGGCCGTCGGTCATTATGACGAATTTGCTGTCGGCCACACCGTCGCCGGTTTTTTCTATGGGATATGTACCCGGTTCGGTAACATCGAAGTTTTCGGGTGTGGCCGATACCCATCCGTCCCATGATCCGTTGGTGTGGTCATTGTCGCGGAATTTGAATTCGCCTCCTGTGGCATAGAGCATTCCTGTCCAGCTGAATTCGTCATCGTTTCCGGTCGGAGTCATCGGCTTGATGTAGTCGGTGTTCTGCGACCATCCGCCCGGCACTCCGCAGAGGGCGCTGCCGCAGATGTTGAGTTTGCCGGCCGGTTTTACGGGTTCGGCAGGTTCGCCGGTAAGATCGCCGTTGCGTGTCACGCTCAGTGTAGGGGTTGCTGTCAGCACATCGAGATCGAGGGTGTAGTTGCCTGACTCGGTTATCTCGAACGATCCGCCTCCGCTCTGGCGGTAGCGCATGGCATAGCTGTTGCCGTGTCTGATTATCTGGTCTTTGTCGCCGTCGACATCGGGCACAAGGCCGGGATACCATCCGTAGCCGGTTATGAACCTCACCGTGGCGTTGGTGTTGGGAATGGCCGTGAGGTCGCCCGTCCATGTGAAATGGCCGTTTTCGCCGCGTGAAAGCGGGTAGCCCATGGCGCTGTCGAGGTTCCATCCGGCAGGGCCGGCGTTGCCTACCAGATAGAGGTTCATTTCGCCGCGGGTTATGGTCATCCGTCCGCGTTCGAAATCGGTCTCTTCATAATAGTCGTAGGTATCGTCGTCGGGAATCAGCTCGATCTCTATTGTGTACCATCCGGGTTCGGTGATGCTGAACGCGTTGTCGGCGTTGGGCTGGTTGTCGTAATATTTCAGGTCATAGGTCTGTCCCGATTCCACTTCATGACGGTCGGTTTTCTGGGCGGTTGTGTAGCTCGGCCACCAGCCGCTTTCGGTAAGGAAGCGGAAGCGTCCGCCTTCGGCGTCGGTCATGAGGCCGCTCCAGCGGTAGTGTCCGTCGTCGCCGCGTGTCATTCTGAACTCCTGTGCGCGGCCTGTGTCCCATCCGGCAGGCGATCCGCCCCCGATCAGGCAAATTTCCGGGCCGTAAAGTTCGTTGGCCGTCAGTGTCATGGTCATGTCGCTCAGACTCAGGCCTATGGTGTAGTTTCCACCTTTAAGAGCCTTGAAGGCAGGCTCGCCGGGACGCTGCTCGTTGTCAAGCCTGATTGGGTGCACCCCCTCGGCCACAGCTGTTGTCTGGTTTTCGGCGGTGGTGTAGGTCGGATACCAGTTGCCTCCGGTGATGAAGCGGAAAGCGCCTCCCTGGCGCAGGTTGCCTGTCCAGAGGTATAGATCGGAGGCTTCATCATAGGCCAGTTTCATTTCGTCAGGCTCATGCAGGTTCCACCCCTTGTCGGTTGCGTCGCCGGTGATATAGATGTTTTCGGCTGCTGTGGCCGATGTCATTATCGTAATGGCGGCAATGAGTGCCGTTATGCGTGTCGGTTTCATGCTGTCTGTTTTTTGATTTAAAGACGGTTATCTGACAAGAAATTTCCGTGCCGTGCCGTCGGCCACTATCACGTATAGTCCCGGCGATGGCAGCTCTATCTGTCCGTCGGCCATTATAGCCGATGAGATGAGGCGTCCGGTGGTGTCGTAAATGCTGATATGACGCTCTGATGCAGAGCTGACGGTTATAGTCCGGCCGACAACCGAAATGCCTTCAAGGGGTGCGGCCACGCGGTCGGTGCCTACTTCGCCGCTGTAGATTGTCATAGTCAGGGCCTCTGTGTCGGCAAAGACGGTGTATATTCCGTTTTCGGGCACCTCAAATTTGCGGTCGCCCCGTCCGGCTTCGGAGGCGGTGTCGGCAATAGGGTAGGTCTGGCCCGGTTCCACGGCCTGATTCTGCGTCGTGGCGCTCACGAAGCCGTCCCACGAACCGTTGTCGGCTCCCCCTTTGCGGAATTTGAATTCCGCCCGGTTGTCGTCGTTGTCGATGGCATACAGATAACCGCTCCAACGGAAAAGATGCTCGGTAGCGGTCGGCTCCATAGGCTTGATATATTGTTCTGTCTGATGCCACACACCCTGACGGCCGCAGAGGGCGTTTCCGCAGATGTGCAGCTCTTCGGGATGGAATGTGAAGGTGGCCGACATGTTGTCGGGGTTGACCTCGACAGAGTAATCGCCACCGCGGCTGACCTTGATGCGGTTCTCTGTGTCGGCAGCCGAGATCTCTGTCAGACTCACTGTGACGTCGGTGCCTGTGAGTTCAGATGCCTCTGATGCGGCATAACGTGGGAACAGGGCGCCTGATGTCAGAAACACCAGATCGGTTCCTTTCCGGAGGTTGCCCGACCATGTGAAGTTGCCTGTGTCCTCGAGCTTCATGGCTATTCTGCGGTCGGGGTTGTTGTCGATGTCGCAGGCTGTGCCGAACAGAAACAGTTCAGGAATTTTCTCTTCGAGGGTGCAGACCATCTCCATCGCCTCAAGGTCTGCTATAACGTTATATATGCCGCTTTGGTCAATGCGGAATTTGTTGTCGTTCTCATGTTCCAGACGGGGATAGAGCTGTGTGATCTCTCCGTCGGTAAGCGTTTTGTTGCCCGGTTCCGCGATCTGCGGGGTGTAAGACAGCGCCCATTCGCGGGCAGGCAGAAATTTAAACTCGCCTGAGCTGTCGAGTTTCCCCTTCCAGAAAAACAGATTGTCGCCTATGCGGGTCATTTCAGGCGCGCGGCCAATGTCCCACCCGGATTCGCAGGCCGAACCGATTATGAAGAGCCGGTTTGAAGTTGCCGACGCCGCGCTGAGACATGCCAAAAGTATGCCGATAAGAAGTAGAGTAAATTTTTTCAAGCCGGAAGTTTTTTAGCGTTGCTGATCTAATGTTTTAAACTTTCAGGAACGCTATCGTAAGCGTTCCTGAAAGTGGTTGTCTATAACAGACCTATCGGAATTATTTAACTGCAATCTTGGTGGCGTTGCCGTTGGCAGCAACCACATAGATGCCCGCTGCGGGGAGGGTCAGTGTGCCGTTGGCTACTGTGCCGGCCACACGGCCCATGGCGTCGTAAACGGTGGCTTCACCAGTTACGGTTACCTGACGGCCTGAAACAGACACTGTGAACTCTTCGGAGGCAATGCTTTCAAGAGCATCGGTTCCGAGTTTCTCGACTGTGAGGGTCTTGTTTTCGCCGTAAGTGTTGGCGGTGATTTTATATTTGCCGTCTTCAGTGATGAGGAATTTACGGTCGTTGTGGTTCACAGACGTGCTTGCGATGCCGTAGACGTTGCCGCTCTCGACAGGAGTGTTTGCCGAATAGTCGGCTACAAAGCCGTCCCATGAGCCGCTTGAGGGGCCTTCGAGGCGGAATTTGAACTCACCGCCGGTTGCATACAGATCGCCGGTGTAGACGAACTCGCCGGGGTTTTCAGTAGCTTCCATCGGTTTGATATACTCGTCGTTGTTGCTCCATCCGCCCTCTTTGCCACAGAGCGCGCTTCCGCAGATCCAGAGCTGAGTCAGGGCTTCTTCGGGTTTCTCTATCACTTCGCCGTTTTTGGTTGATACAAGGCTCATGTTGTTGAAGTCAAGCACCAGAGAGTAGTTGCCGTCTTCCTCTACCTTGAACGAGCGTCCGCCATATGACCATGTGATTTCGTGGTTGCCGTCGGCAAGCATCTCGTCGGATGATGCGGATGTTGTGATGCAAGGCCACCATTCGCGGGCATAGGCCATGCGGAATGTGCCGCCTGCCATGAGGTTGCCCTGCCAGGTGTATGTGCCGTCTTCCTCGATTGTCATGGGGAGGCTGTTCCATTTGCCGAGATCCCATCCGCTTTCAGCTCCGTTGCCGAGGATGTAAAGCTCGGTGCGGGCAACGGTCATCATCATGCTTTCGAGGTCTATGGTGAGGGTGTAGAGGCCGGTGGCCATGATCTTGAAGGCTGCTTCCGGCTGGGGGCCGCTGGCGCTTTCCCAGTAACGGATGGCGAACTCGCCTGTCTCGATCTCATAGCTGCCGGTTTCCTCGACTGTGGTGTATGAGTTGAGCCACCATGAGTTGTTTGATTTCGATGTCAGGAAACGGAAACGTCCGTCGCCAGAAGTGGCGTTGAGAATACCCGTCCAGGTGTAGAATCCGTCGGCCTGCTGGGTGAATTTCTGGCGGTTGGTGTCGTTGCCGAGCGAGGCTGTGTTGTTGTTCCATCCGGCCTTTGTGGCGCCGCCGGTGATGAAGATGTCGGGATATTCGATCTCTTTGTCAAGGGTGCAGACCATGGTCATGTCGGCAAGGTTGACAGAGATGCTGTATTCGCCGGTTGTCTCGACCTGGAATGCGTTGTCGTTTCCGGTGTTGGTTGTGGGACGCACATAGAGCGGCATTGTCTCGCCCGATGTCACGGTGGTGTTGCCTTCGATGTCATAGTTTGCTGTAACGCTTATTTCCCACTGTTTGCCGTCGATAAGAAATTTGAATCGGGGATTGGCTTTGCCGTCGGTGCCTGTGGCATCTTTGCCTACAAGGGTGCCTGTCCAGGTGAAATCGCCGTCGGTTTTTGTCATTTCGGGTGCTTTTCCGGTATCCCATCCGGCAGGAGTCGCGTTGCCGATAAGATAGAGATTCTCAGTGGCTTTTACAGCCTCGGTAGCCTCTTCAAGAGTGGCTGCGTTCATTCCGGCAGTTGCCAGAAGTGTGCCCATGAACAGGGCCGCTAATTTTTTCATTGGTAATGTGATTTTTGGTTTTTATGTTGATAGTTTGTTTGATCGGAGTGCGGAGCGGGTGCCTCCGGAGATTATCGCTCCGGAGGCTGTTGTTCCGCTGCGCAAAGTCTTGTTACGGCTGTTATTTAGCTGCGATTTTCAGCACTTTGCCGTCGACAGCTACGAAATAGATGCCTGCTGCCGGAAGAGTGATGTTTGCGGCTTTGGCGGCTATGGCGCGGCCCATTGTGTCGAATACATCGGCTTCGGCTCCTTCAACGGTGATGGTCAGGCCGTTTACTTTGACACATGAGTTGTCGGTCTTTACAGATTCTACACCTGCGCCGTCGCTCACGGTGAATGTCAGGTCGGCTGTGTTGACAATGAAATGGTAGAAGCCTTCGGCGGGAACGGTGAATTTCCAGTCGGCGTTAGAGATGGGGGCAAGTTCGTAGGTGCCGCCGATCTCGATCTCTTCGTTTTCGGCTGTGGCCGACACGAAGCCGTCCCAGTCGGTGTCTGACGACAGGAAACGGAACTGTGTGGGCAGACCTTCCTCATCTTCAGAGAACAGGAAGTTGTTCCAGCTGAATTCGTGAGGCTTGCCGGTGGGGGTGCAGGGCGATGCCCAGCTCAGATCCCATGCCTGGTTGCGCGAAATGCCGTTGAGGGCGTTTCCGATAACGAACAGGGTCTCCTCTTTCTCGGAGATAGTCATCTGCATGTTCTCGAGGTCGAGGTCGATGAAATAGAGGCCCGATGCGTTGATGCGGAATGCCGACTGGGGTTCGGGAGCGGTCTCGCAGTAGCGAAGGTCATATGTGCCGATTCCTACGTTTTCGTCAGCCTCCTCGTTGGCGGTGGTGTAGCTGGGCCACCATTCGGCAGCTGTGATGAAACGGAAACGTCCGCTGTCGGCGTTGTCGGCGTCTTCAAGGGTGAGCTCGCCCGACCAGCTGTAATGGCCGTTGTCGAGCAGGGTGAATTTCTGCTTGAGGGCGTTCTGCAAGTCCCAGCCACCTTTCGAGGCATTTCCTACCAGATAGATCTCTACCGGTTCTTCGATCATTTCGTCGAGCACGGCAGCCATCTTCATGTTGTTGAGGTCGACATTGAGGGTGTAGATGCCCGAAACTGCAACCTGGAATTTGTTGTCTTTTCCGGTCGAGTCGTCAGGACGGACGAACAGATTGTAGGTCTCGCCTCCGACCACGGTTTCGTTGCCCTGGTTCTCTGTGTTGAAATCGCAGGTTATAGAGGGGTGCCAGTCATGGGCCATGATGAATTTGAACTCGCCTTTCGAGCTGAGTTCTCCCTGCCAGGTAAACACGTTGTTCTCTACCTTGGTCATTTCCAGAGCGCCGTCAGGATTCCATCCTGCCGAGCATCCGCTTCCCACCACATAAAGGTTTTCTGCGTCGTAGGCCCACAGGCTCATTACCGAGGCCATAGCAGCAATTACTGAAAGAGTAAATTTTTTCATAAATAATAGAGTTTTGGGTTATTATATTTCTATTCTGAAAAACCGTCAGCGAGGCGAATCTCGATCAGCCTTTCCGACGCAGAAGATCCTGTAGGGGCGCTTCTGCATCGTGATATCCGGCTGTCGTCTCCTTGCTCATCTGATTATTACTTTCTGTGCGAAACGTCCGGAGGGTGTGGCGAGCGACACAATCACTATCCCTTTTTCATGAACCGGCACCGTGATGCTTCCGGCCTCCATCTTCCCGGCGGCAAGAAGGCGTCCGAGCGTGTTGTGAACAGTGTAGGAGGCCTCTGAGGGTTGCTCGATGGCAACGGCGCCATCCGTGCCGTAGACACGTCCGGGCATCGCGGGGTCAGACACCACATTTTCCACTCCCGAAACCAGAGTCTGGTTGTCGGTCACCGTTATGCGGTCTATGCCGGGCAGGGCTTCCGAACTGTTTATCTCGATCGAGTTGCCTTCGGTGCGGTCAAACTGCAGGCTTACAGTTGTCTGTGCCAGCGCCCTTCCGTCGGTGCCCCCCGAGTTGATGAAATCGAGAGCACGTATTGACGCCAGCGAGCCGTTGAGCTTGACATATCCCGCCGATGCCTTGTCGGCCATGTAGTAGACTGTTACGGCATAGGTTCCGGTTTCCGGCACACTGATGTTGTTTACAAACAGCGAGCGCCCGTTGCCGGCTCCGGCAACGAATTCGCCGCCCGAACAGAAACCGGTCGCATCGGCCAGCACCGACACTCCGAAGGGTATGGTGTTGCCATGGGCCTCGGCCTCATATTTCACGCAGTAGGGTTTCACCTCGTTGTCGGCAGCGGTCAGTTTTACCAGCGCGCCTCCGTTCCGGGCAAGCGATATGGCGATTGCGTCGCTTTTCGTAAGGCCGGTTTTATATTCGAACGCGATGTCTGTCGGGCAGCTGCCGTCGCGGTATATGTAGGCGTTGACTGTCTCGCCGTCGTTGAGAAAATCCAGGCTGATCTCGGCAGTGCGGGCCTCAGCGGCGAGTGTGCCGATGTAACGGTCGGCACCGCTGCGGCGCACCATCGTGATATATTCACCGGCTGCAGCCTCGGTGCAGCAGGTTTCGTCCCATGCTGCGGGAATGGTTTTCAGTATCTCCTTGGCCATCGAGTGACGCAGGTTTGCGGGTGCGTCGGAAATGTGCTGCACACCGCTGTGGAACATCACTGCAAGCGCCAGCTGGTGGGCGTGTGTGGTTGACTGAAGCAGTTTTCCGTTATGCTCGGCGAAATCCACAGGGTAGTAGTCGGTCGGGCCGTAAGGTGCTTTCAGAATGGCTGAACTGATGTTGTGTGCGGCTCCCACCAGATCGGGGGTGAAGCAGTAGCAGCTGTTGTTGAGCCCGTTCTCGGTGCCCATCAGATTAGGCCATGTGCGGTTTAGGCCGGCGGTGTTTACCGAGTTGGCCAGAATCACCATAAGCTGTTTCTCGGCGGCCACTTTCAGCAGTGTGTTGCGCTGGTTTACGGTCTCGGTGAATTCATCTTCCCAGAATTCCACCTTGACACCTTTCACACCGGCGGTCTTGTATTCCTGAAGGGCTGTGCGCATCTGTCCTTCGGCTGCGGGCAGGGCGTGGCGGCTCAGCCAGACGAACACTCCCACATTTTTGCTTCGGGCATATGAAACCACATCCTGAAGCCTGATGCCGTTCTGACGCCAGCTTTTGTCGAGTGTGAAATATTCCCATCCCTGCTGCGATGCCCAGTCGATATAGCTGCGGATATTGTCCATGTCGAGATATGAGGCCATGTGGTCTTCGCCGGCGAATGCCGATGCCGCGCGGCCCGGCTTCACCCACGAAAAATCGTCGGCAGACGCCGGTGTGCCCAGACATTCGGCCATGGAGCTTTCGGCCACTGCGTTGAGCGGGGCTGCGAGAACCATGCGCCAGGGGGTTGCCAGCGGCAGGGTTGTGGCTACAGTCTCGACAGGTGTGAACAGCAAGGCTCCGCCATCGCTTACAGTGAGGCGGCTTCCGCAATAACCCGAGGTGGGGGCGGTTTCGGCCAGAATCACAGTGTTGTCGCCGTTGCCGGCCATCAGGGGGAGCGATGCGGTGCGCATGCACTCGAGCAACTCTGTGTCTGACTCGGCAAACGATCCGCGTGTGCCCTGACACAGCGGCTGCGTCATTATGGTCTGCTGCGCCGGAAGCACGCAGCCACCGGTCTCGCCGCTTACGGTCACATCGCCTGAGCCGTCGATTTCATATCGCCATGCCATCCCCTCGTTGTAGAGGCGCACGACAAAGCGGGCGTTCTTCCCCTCTTTCGTCACATTTACAGTAACTTCGTTGCACAGGTCGTTTATCCTGCTCCGTTTTGCGGCCGGAAGTGTAAACGTGCTGTCGATTTTCTTCTGGGCTGACGTGGCAGCGGTGACTCCTGATGAGAAATCACCTTCAGATGTTACGATTCCGAGCGGCGACTGCTCTACAACGATCGCCCCTCCCCGTTTCAGAGAGTAATTGACTGTGCCGTTGTTTTCGGTAAGTTCCACCAGCAGTTTTCCGTCGGGCGATTTTAACGCTCCGAGGTTCTTCTGTTCGGAACGCATTGCCGGCGAGCATGCCAGAGCGGCTATTGCGATAAGTGCTATGTTTCTGTAAGTCATAATGTAGTTATTCCTCGTCAGTGAAATCACCTTACGGCAATCTTTTTTGTTGTCACATTCCCCTCGGAGACACATTTCACAAGATAGATGCCCGGGCCTGACTGCACGGTGGCTTCGTCTGAGCGCCCGGTGGCAATCAATGTCCCGTCGCCGCTGTAGACCGCATAGTCGATGTGGCTTGTGGCTGATATTCTGATTGTGCCGTTTGCTGCGGCGATGGCGATACGGGCGCCGTCGGCCGATACATTTCCGGTTCCTGCTGTCTCAGAGCCGAAAAGCTGCCATTTGAGCAACTGGAAGCGGTCGCCACCGTTGTTTTCAGTTACTCTCAGCCGGAATCCGCGATAAAGCTTCCGGTCGTTTCCGCTGAAACTCATTGTGGCATAACGGCATGGGAATTCAAACCCCGACACTTCGCTTACTGTTTCCCAGCTTTTGTCAAAGCCTTCCACAACCCATGAGCGCGGGTCGCGTTCGGGATAGTCCTGACACGATGTGAGAGTGTAGCTTTCAAGAGTCGAAGGCCTGTCAAGCTCAATTTCGACTGTGCCCGTAAGGCTCTGGTCGGTGTAGTATTTTGTCTGCATGTTGCGGTCGAACAGGTTATAGAACCGCTCGTCGGCAAATTCTGTGGCTCCAAGAGGTGATCCGGCGGTCATTTTCTCGATGTCGAGACCGTCGGTCATGTCGGCCGGAAAGTTGCGGTTGTCGGAAGCTGTTGTGTAGGGTATGCCGAACAGCTGTATCTCAGCCACATCTCTCCCTTTGGTGTTCACCCTGAAATAGCGTGCGGCCTGGGCTTTGTCGGCGTGGGGCTGACGGGTTACCCTGTAGAGCGTCGCATTGCCGAGAGATACTGTTTCCGACGGGCGCACTGCAGTGTAAGTGCGTCCGTCGGTAGAGTATTCGAGAGTCCAGCCGGTGCCTTGTTTGTCGGCACCCGCACCCTCTGAGAACAAATATCCGGTTATGAGGTAGGTGTGGTTGAATTCGTAGTTTATATAGCCTGTGGCTCCGCCACGCTGATATATGGTTGTCACGGCGTTGTCGTTGAGCGCCGATGCTGTAAGGTCTTCACCTTCGGCACTGATGGCCACAGCATCGTCGGAAAGGTCATAGCTCCATGCCGGATCGGTTATCTCAGGACGGGGCATCTCCACTCCGGTTTCCCATATCTCGAACTTGTCGATGTTGGGGCCTCCGTCGGCGGGTGGTGTGACAAGAATTGTGTTGTCGCCCTTGTCGAGCCAGATGTATGTCAGCATCATGGCCACCGGAGGACGGTTCCAGTCTTCAGTGGTGCGTGTCATAGCCACGTTGATAGCCGGATAGCTGTTGACTGTGACATTGGCGCTGCGCAGAAACATGCTTGTGTAATACACCCGGAATTCATAGGTGCCTTCGGTGTCGACAGTGACATGCGACAGCTTTATGACCGAGCCGTTGTCGAAGTCGCCGACATAGGCGTTTCCGGAGTATCCGTTTACACGTTTTACCTTGACCGGAGGTGTAAGCTGCGCGTTTTCGGCCTCAAGCACCATCAGGGGTGATTCCTGGGCGCCGGCGGCGAGAAATGTTGATAATGCTGTGAATAGGATTAGCTTTTTCATCGTAATCTTAAGGTTCTGGAAACTTCTCTGCCACGGCTGTGTGATGACTTGCCGTAACCGATAGAAGTGTCCTCTCACTTAAGCAGACAACAAAAACGGCTTCAACCCTTATAAGATTTCCGAAAATTTTTTAATTTTTTCTGTTCACCACGTTCAGTCCGGTGCGTGAGTGCCGTAGAAGGCGGAGAATCAGGCGCATGTCACCACAGATAGTAGTATTTGTCGCCGAGAAATTTCTTTATGCGTCTGAGTGCGGTGGTGAGCTGAGCCTCGACAGTTTTTACAGATATGCCGAGCCTGTCGGCAATCTCTTTGTTGGTCATGCTCTCCTCGCGGCTGAGTGTGAACACTTCCCGGCACCTGTCGGGCAGGTTGAGCACGGCAGCCTGGATCAGGGTGTATAGTTCTTCGGTTTCGACGGCGGAACTGTCGGCCGACAGCTCGTCGGCATCTATGTCGTCGATGCTGACAGTGACCTGTTTCTGTTTCAGCCAGTTTATGGCTCTGTTTCTTGCCGCCTGGAAAAGATAAGCCTTTATCGAGAGTTTTATCTCGAAGGTCTCACGGTTGTCCCACAGATAGGTGAAGATGTCGAGAGTGAGTTCCTCGGATGCGTGCTGATCGTTTGTAAGGTAGTGTATAAATCGGGTGAGCGAGGTGAAATAAGTGTCAAACAGCTCTTTGAAGGCAACCTGGTCGCCCTCTTTTATGCGTCGTAATAACGTGATGCTGTTGTCGATAATCTCACTCATCGTGACTCTTGTTCCCTTTAGTTATGCTGTGGCTCGGCTGTCGGGGCTCTCTGTCAGTAATAACAAATAACCATCGGATTGTTCTGTTCGCAGTTAAGAAAATTCCGGGCAGGCGGGCACTTTTGCAGTCCAGTTCATCAAGTATGGCAAAGGTAGTTAAAAATTTGTAAACAACGTGACTTCGGCATGGAAATAATCGCAGACAGCACAAACACGAGCCACCGTGCAGTCGCGCTGACTGCACGGTGGCCTGTGTTTTGCGCAATGTTATGTCAGATCAGATGTTTACGGTGACTCCGCTTTTCAGCGATCCTGAGCCGGTGTAAACCTTGCCGTCGAGCATCAGCTCTACATTCATGGCCTTTATCTCCTTGTCCATCTTGCGTTTGCCCTCTTTGTCGGCTACTGTCACCTTCACTTTGTTGCCTTTGCGTTCGGCCTTGAAGGTGAGCAGAGAGTAGTCGCAGCACCTGAATTCCCAGCCGTCGCCGGCGTCCCAGTAGAGGCGTCCTTCAGCCTTGCCGTCCTTGTCGAGGCATACCAGCAGGGTCAGCGGCTCGAAAGAGTTCTCGTTGGTGTTCTGGATAACACGTCCGGCCGGAATGATGCTTCCGCCACGAATTTTCAGCTGTGCCTGATATTTGTCGGCTTTGTCGCCGTCGACAAGGCTGACGGTTTCCCAGATGCCGTAGGGCATGACCGGATTTTCGGCGAATGCCGGAACAACCAGAAGATCCTCGCCGAGCATGAAGCTCTGCTGCTCAGAGCGCAGACGCAGGTCTTTTGTGTCGGTGAAGAATACCGGCTGCATAACAGGAATACCGGTCTTGTGGGCGTCGTAGAACTTGGTGTAGATGTAGGGGAGCAGGCGGTAGCGGCGCTCCAAAGCCATGCGCGACGATTTCTCGATCTCTTCGCCGAAAGCCCACGGCTCCTTGTCGTTGGTGCCGGCGCAGGCATGTCCGCGCACGAACGGGAGGAACACGCCATAGCCCAGCCAGTGTGCCCACACGTCGGGTTCGGTGTTGTTCAGGAAGCCGCCGATGTCAGGCCCGTTGAAGGGC
>CAMWTV010000019.1 GCA_947177215.1 uncultured Muribaculaceae bacterium | reverse complement strand
CGCCTGGATTGCACACTCTTGAGTCGGGCGAACTTGAGTTTACTCTCGGAGAGCCTACCGTTCCGCGAGCGGGGAAAAACGCTCAGGCCGAGAATGACGGCAATGATGACTGTGATCTTCTTGATGAATATGCCGTTCACGAGAGATCTGAGATCTGCGCGTCGATGGATTTCGAGGATCTTGTTGATTTCGATATTGCCGATGACCGTCACCGCGGGATATTCCTTCATGCGGTTCTCAGTAAGGTGATGGTGCCTGATGATCTTGACAACGCCCTTTATGCCATGGCTTACAGATACAAGCTTACCGAGGCCCAGACTGAATCGTGTCGTGAGATTCTTGCGGCTGCGTTGTCTGACAGGCGTGTACGTCCGTGGTTCGAGGGGTTCGTGCGTGTTGTCAACGAGCGGCCGCTGACAGCGCCGCAGACACTCCGCCGTCCAGACCGCGTTGTGTGGCTTCCTGACGGCAGTGTGGCTGTTGTGGATTACAAATTCGGTTCACATAACCGGCGGGCATATTTCGAGCAGGTGCGCGATTATATGTCGCTTCTACAGAGCGCCGGCTACGGTGATGTGCGCGGTTATCTTTGGTTTCCGCTGTTGTCGGAGATAATTGAAGTGAATTGATCGCCAGGTGAATGGCATGAAGTGGCGGTGGGGGTACTTTGTTAGAACCATAAGAGTTTTCAGATATGGAAGAAATTGAAAGCCGGAGAAGGGAAGATGAGAAATGGATGAGGCTGGCGCTGAAAGAGGCGGAGAAGGCCGGCGAGGCCGGCGAGATTCCGATCGGAGCGGTCGTTGTGTGCAAGGGGCTTGTTGCAGGGAAAGGTCATAACCTGACAGAAACCCTTGGCGATGTGACGGCGCATGCCGAGATTCAGGCTATTACCGCTGCCGCCCAATGGCTCGGAGGGAAATATCTGGCCGACTGCACGCTTTATGTCACGGTTGAGCCTTGCCTGATGTGTGCCGGTGCCATAGGGTGGGCCCAGATTCCGCGTGTGGTTTTCGGGGCAGCCGATACGAAGCGCGGTTACTCAACATTTGTGTCGCGAAAACCGTTTCATCCGAAAGCGACTGTAACGGAAGGTGTGCTTGCCGAGGAGTGTGCCGAGCTGATGCGCGGCTTTTTCAAGGCGCGCCGCTGAACAAGCCGGCGCTGTTTTCACGGTTGTGTGGCAACTTTGCCCGTGATGCAGGTTTCGGACTTGACAAATGGAAACTGGTTGATAAATTATGTCCTTTAACATTAAATTTCTATTGTTTAGGGGTTGTGTGAGAGAAATTTTGTTCCGGAGAGCTAAAAAAACGGAATTTCCCGAAATTTATTAATAAAAATTTGTGGATGATTAAAATATCCGCTATTTTCGTTGTTTGAATAGTGCCATGAAACTTGACTCGTTGGAATCCGGAGAGTGAAAGAGACTCTTCCGGGCCGTTGATAACCATCTCCTCCCGCCCTCCCCGTCAGAATGATAGTCTGAGGCGAGGGTAATTGTTAGCTGCACCAACCTGTAATAGCATTTTTATGTGTAAAAATTGATACTAACCATATATTTCATTAAAAACTAATGAGTTATCTAAAATTTGATAAGAACCTCATGATAAATCTGGAGCAGTCGCTGCCGAAAGAGATGCTCCGGACTAATCAGGCGGGGGCCTATCACTGCACCTCGATAGTGGGGTGTAACACCCGTAAGCAGCACGGGCTGCTTGTGGTGCCTATCGGCGATGAGGAATATAAGCCTCATGTGTTGCTTTCATCGCTCGACGAGACCGTGATTCAGCATGGCGCTCCGTTCAATCTGGGGATTCACCGCTATCAGGGAGGCGTTTATAGCCCGAACGGGCATAAATATATCCGCGAGTTTGACTGCGACAGTGTGCCGCGCACAACATATCGTGTGGGCGGTGTAATCCTTACCAAAGAGGTTATCTTCATCTCGAAAGAGAACAGGGTGCTTATCCGTTACACGCTTGTCGAGGCGCATTCGCCCACAACGCTGCAGTTCCGGCCGTTTCTTGCGTTCCGCGAGAGCAATGCCCTTGTCATGGCAAATGACCGGATGAACACAGAGTGTGTGCCGGTGCAGAACGGTGTGGCCTGCTGTCTTTATGAGGGCTATCCTACACTCTATATGCAGCTGACCCGCAAGCCGGAGTTTGTTTCTGATCCGAACTGGTATAACAACATCGAATATGTGAAGGATCTGGAGCGCGGTGTTCCTTATACGGAAGATCTCTGGGTGCCCGGTTATTTCCAGGTGAATATAAAAAAGGGTGAAAGCATAATTTTCTCGGCAGGATTGTCGGAGGTGAATACCCGCAGTCTCGCCAAGATGTATGAGAACGAGATTGCCTCGCGCACGGCTCGCACAAGTTTCTTCAACTGTCTGAAAAATGCGGCCAAGCAGCTTTATCTGAAGAAAGATGACCATGAATACATGCTTTCGGGTTATCCGTGGGGCACGATTCTCGCGCGCAACACATTCATGTCGCTTCCGGGCAACACCATAGCAATTGACCACCGCGGCGATTTCGAGGAGATAATGGAGACCGCTGCCGGCGCCTTGAACAGGTTCATGACCAACGGGCATGTGTCGCGCACCATACATGGCATAGACATGCCTGATATTCCCGGATGGGCAGTGTGGGCCATACAGCAGTATGCCCGCAATTACGGGCGCAATGACGCTGCCGAACGCTATAGCGCCATTGTTACCGATCTGATCGATTTCGTGCTTGCCGGCAAACATCCGGCACTGCATGTCGACAGCAACGGGCTGCTGGCTACCGACGGCACTGTTACACCGGCATCGTGGATGAATTCGATGTGGGAGGGGCGTCCGGTTGTGCCGCGCACCGGTTATCTGGTTGAGCTTAACGCTCTGTGGTATAACGCTCTGATGTTTGCTGCCGATCTGGTCGAGGACAATGCTGAACTCGGCGAGCGCCGCCAGGCATGGCTCGATGTGGCAGAAAAGATGAAGCAGCCGTTTATCGACACTTTCCTTAACGACTACGGGTATCTTTACGATTATGTGACAGGCAACTATTCCGACCCGTCGGTGCGCCCGAACATGGCTATCGCCATAGGTCTTGACTATTCGCCTCTTGACCGCAGACAGCGCAAGGGGGTGCTTGATGTTGTGACCCGCGAGCTTCTGACACCCAAAGGATTGCGCACACTATCGCCGAAAAGCTACGGTTACCGTCCGTTCTATCTCGGATCGCCCTATGACCGTGAGATGGCAATGCACAACGGCCCTGCCCGTCCGTGGCTCATGGGCTTCTATGCCGACGCTTATCTGAAGGTGTTCGGCCGCAGCGGGGTGAGCTACATCGACCGTATGCTTATCGGTTTCGAGGAGGAGATGTCGCAAGGCTGCATAGGCTCGCTCTCGCAACTCTACGACGGCAATCCGCCTTTTGCAGGCCGTGGCGCCATTTCGCATGCCACCAACATAGCCGAAGTGCTCCGCACTATCCGCACTCTAAAACGATTTGATTCCTGACACAACCACACTGACACAACACGATATGAAAGCTTTAATGTTCGGATGGGAATTCCCACCTCATATCCTCGGCGGATTAGGCACCGCCAGCTACGGCCTCACCAAGGGCATGTGGGAGTGCGGAGACATGGACATCACCTTTGTAATCCCCAAGCCGTTCGGCGACGAAGACAAAGAGTTCGCCAAGATAATAGGAACATCGCAGGTTCCTGTGGCATGGCGTGATGTTAGCCGCGACTATGTTGAAAGCCGCATCGGCAAGGTGATGAGTCCGGATCTGTATTTCCGTCTCCGAGACCACATATATGCCGATTTCAACTATATGCGCACCAACGATCTGGGGTGCATCGAGTTCTCGGGCCGTTATCCTGACAATCTTCTTGAGGAGATCAACAACTATTCGATTGTTGCCGGCGTGATTGCCCGCACCATCGACTGTGATATAATTCATTCACACGACTGGCTGACCTATCCGGCCGGCATCCATGCCAAGCAGGTTACGGGGAAGCCGCTGGTTATCCATGTGCATGCAACTGACTATGACCGTTCGCGCGGCAATGTGAACCCGACAGTGTTCAGCATAGAGCGCGACGGAATGATGCACGCCGACCACATAATAACCGTGAGCAACCTTACACGCCAGACTGTGATCGAGAAATATGGCATAGATCCGGCAAAGGTTACAACGGTTCACAATGCCGTGGTTCCTCTGAGCCAGGATCTGCTGAATGTGCAGGTCGAGAAGCCCAAAGACAAGATTGTTACCTTCCTGGGGCGTATCACCATGCAGAAAGGGCCTGAATATTTCGTGGAGGCTGCCGCCAAGGTGCTGAAACTCGACCATAATGTGCGTTTTGTCATGGCCGGTTCGGGCGACATGATGGACAAGATGATAACTCTTGCCGCGGAGCGAGGCATTGCCGACCGCTTCCATTTCCCCGGATTCCAGAAGGGAAAACAGGTGTATGAGATGCTAAAGGCATCTGATGTCTATGTTATGCCTTCGGTTTCGGAGCCTTTCGGCATTTCGCCTCTCGAGGCCATGCAGATGGGTGTTCCCTCGATTATATCGAAGCAGAGCGGATGCGCCGAGATTCTGACCAATGTTGTCAAGACCGACTATTGGGATATCGACGCCATGGCTGATGCGATTTATTCGATAATAACATATCCGGCGATGTATAACCAGCTCCGCGAGGATGGCCTGACCGAGGTCAACCAGATAACATGGGACAAGGCCGGACGGAAAGTTATCGACATCTACAATAAAGTGCTCGGGCGCTGACGCGGTTTCTCCTCTTTAATCTCCATAAACCAACAGTTTAACAATAAAACAACAGATAATCCAGCATATGAAAGCGATTTGCTTCTATTTTCAGATTCACCAGCCGTTTCGTCTGAAACGCTACCGTTTCTTCGATATCGGCAACGATCATTATTACTATGACGATTTCGCCAACGATGACATTCTGACCCGCATCGCGCACCGCAGCTATATCCCGGCGGCCCAGAGCCTGCTTAAAATGATAGAGGAGTCGAAGGGGGCATTCCGTTGCGCTCTGTCGATTACCGGAGTTGCTCTGGAGCAGTGTGAGCAGTATGTGCCCGAATTTGTCGACCTGCTTAAGAAACTGGCCGCCACCGGAAAGGTGGAGTTCCTGGCCGAGACCTATGACCACTCGCTGGCTTCGCTGGCCGATCCGGAGGAGTTCCGCATTCAGGTGAAACTCCACTCGGAAAAGATCGAGGAGCTTTTCGGTGTAAAACCGACTGTGTTCCGTAACGCGGAGCTGATCTATTCTGACGAGCTTGCCCCGCAGATTCTCGACATGGGTTTCAAGGGGTGCATAACCGAGGGTGCGAAGCATATTCTCGGATGGAAGTCGCCTGACTATGTTTATTCGGCGGCTTCGGCTCCCAAACTTAAACTGCTTCTGAAAAACGACAAGCTCTCTGACGATATATCTTTCAGATTCTCAAACACATCGTGGAGCGAATATCCCCTGACAGCCGACAAGTATATTGGCTGGATAGCCGATACACCTCAGGAGGAACAGGTGTTCAATCTGTTCATGAATCTCGAGACGTTCGGAGAGATGCAGGGTGCCGATACCGGTATATTCCAGTTCCTCGAGGCTCTTCCGAGGTTTGCTGCCGAGCGTGGTGTGAGCTTCATGATGCCGTCGGAGGTTGTGAAGACATTCAAGCCTGTGGGCGAACTTTCGATCGTGCACCCGATTTCATGGGCCGACGAAGCCCGCGACACATCGGCCTGGCTGGGCAATCAGCTTCAGAGAGAGGCTTTCAACAAGCTTTATTCTGTGGCAGAGCGCGTAAGGCTTACAGATAACCGCCAGCTTAAACAGGACTGGGGCCGTCTGCAGGCGTCAGACCATCTGTTCTATATGTCGACAAAGCATATGGCCGACGGGGCTATGCACGCTGCATTCAGTCCGTATGAAACACCTTATCAGGCGTTTACAAACTATATGAATGTGCTTTCCGATTTCATTGTGCGTGTCGAGGAGCAGTATCCGATGTCGATCGAGAACGAGGAGCTGAACTCGCTTCTGACCACAATCAGGAATCAGGCCCGCGAGATCGAGACTCTCAACAAGGAGGTTACGACATATCGTCTCAATGAGGAGCATCTCAACGAGGAGCACCGTCTGCGTGAGGCGCAGGCCGAAAGCGAGCAGAAGAGTGCGGAGGGTGCGAAGACCACCGGAAAGGGTGGGAAGGCTGCTGCGAAAACGGCAGAGAAGACAGAGAAGCCCAAGCGTGCCTGCAAGGCCAAGAGCGCTAAGAAATAATGCGCGGATGATAACTGAAATCATCCTCGCCATGGGGATATGAAACGAGGCCATGTGTCAAGAACTTGAATTTCTGACACATGGCCTTGTTGTTTTGTATGGATTATGTGGATGTTTCAGGAACCGGCGGCATGACTCCGGTTTATATCAGCGTCGGATCAGATGGTTATGCGGCGGGTGGTTGTGCCTACGCGGAGAATGTATATGCCGCGTGAATGGATGCGGATGCGGTGTGTGCCGGCCTTTACGGTTTCCTGCGATATCTGCTGGCCGAGAATCGAGAAGAGCTTTACGGTTACCGGTTTGTCGGAACGGATGTAGATGTAGCCTTCGTGAACGGCAATCTCTGTGTCAGGATCGCTGTCGATTGTCTGCGCTATCTGCGGGATGGGGGCGGTGACCTCTTCCCAGACCGGAGCCGATGATGCGGTGAAACCACATGGCGCGGTGCCGGCGAGAATCAGAAAGAGTAATATTTTGCGCAGGATGGCTTTCATTATCAGCGCAAAATTACTGATTTATTCGGATTATACCAAATCAAATGTTCCGCCATGCCCTCACCGCCCTGCTGAAAACTTTTTGTGCACAGACTGCGCTGTTGCCAGAGTGAAAAGAAACGACACAGCCGTGTGTCAAGATTCTCTGACACACGGCTGTGTTATTGTTGTCCTTAATGCCTGTCAAAGGCGGTTGTCGATCAGTTTGATTTTCTCTTCGATCGATGCGAGGTCGTCTTTTATTCGCTGGATTCGACGCTCCATCTCTTTTACCATCGAATCGCCCGACTTGCTTTTCGAGGTGAGGAATCCGAGGTTGTTTTCGTAGGTTTTCAGCTCGTTGCGCTTTATTTCATAGGCGCGCATGATGCGCTCACGCTCGCGGTAGAGCTTGTTTTCGTC
Source organism: uncultured Muribaculaceae bacterium (assembly GCA_947177215.1). Lineage (GTDB taxonomy): Bacteria > Bacteroidota > Bacteroidia > Bacteroidales > Muribaculaceae > UBA7173. Next base: position 11,104 of record CAMWTV010000019.1, on the reverse strand, counting down.
TGATCCCATTTCGTTGATAACGTCTTCAAAACGGCTCATTGAACCGCGGGCATCGCGGCTACGGGCGTAGAAGGCGTCGCAAACGGCGCGATATTCATCGTAGATCTTGTCTTTCTCGCGGAAGGGCACATGGCCTATCTGCTGCCATTTCGCCTGAAGTTCTTTTACTTTCGCCATGGCTTCGGCGCGCGGAGTATCGGCGGGGATGGCTTTCAGCTCGGCTATGATGTCGCGTTTTGCCTTGAGGTTCTCATGCTCTTCCGAACGGCTTTCGCTCTGGTTTTTCTTGCGGTTTTCGAAGAATGTGTCGCAGGCCTGCTGGAAACGGCGCCAGATGTTGTCGGATTGCTTTTTAGGCACTGCGCCTATGGTTTTCCACTCTTTCTGGAGGGCAACGAGGATGTCGGCTGTCTTCCGCCAGTCGGTCGAGTCTTTGAGCGCCTCGGCTTTCTCGCATAGGGCGGTTTTCTTGGCGAGGTTTTCAGAGAGGGTGTCTTTGACTTTGCGGTAGTATTCGCCTTTGGCCGCGAAGAATTTGTCGCAGAGGCTGCGGAAGCGGGCAAACAGGGCGTTGTTTGCCTTGCGCGATGCGAATCCGAGTTTTTTCCATTCGTCTTGCGCGGCAAGAATGGTCTTTGTCATCTCTTCCCAGGCGTTGAAGCTGTTGAGAGTGGCGAAGTCAAGGGCTTCCACGCGCTCGCATATGGCTGTTTTCGCAGCTTCGTTTTCGGCTTCGCGGGCTTTGCGCTCTTCGAAGAATGCCTGATATTTTTTGTTTATGGCAGCTGATGCGTCTTTGAATCGGGCCCAGATCTGTTCGCGTATCTCTTTGGCCACGGGGCCGGCCTGTCGCCATTCGTCGTGAAGGTTCTGGAGGCGTTTGAAGGCCAGTATGATATCGTCTTCGGCGTTGAGCTTTTCGGCTTCCTCGCAAAGCATTGTCTTCAGCTCGAGGTTTTTGCGGAAATCATAGTCGCGCAAGTCCTTGTTCACTTTCAGCTGGTCGTAGAACTGCTCGATGGCCTGCTGGTAGGCTTTCCACTGGTCGGTCGCTTCGGTCGCAGGCACTTCGCCGATAAGTTTGAACTCGGCCTGGATTTCTTTTACGCGTGGGAATGCGCGGTTAACGTTGTCGGTGTCGGCAGAGATTGCTGAAAGCTCTTCAATGAGCGCTTTCTTGCGCTCGAAGTTCTGCTGTTTTTCCGCTTCCTGAGCGGCAGCGATGGCGGCTTTGCGGTCTCTGACGGTGTTCATGAGCTGTCTGAACTTCTCTTCGTCGGGATTCAGGGCCGGAATGAATGCGGCTTCGTCGTTGCCCTGTGCAACGAAATCGGCCATTTCCTGTTCGAGTTCGGCTTTTCGGAACGCATAAAACAGTTGTTTAAGCCTGGCGATCTCCTCGCGGGAGATGTCGGCGTTCTCATCGTCGGCAATGCGGGCGAGCGCTTCGATCACCTCATCTTTTGAAGCGGGGATAGGGTGATTTTCGGCGGTTTCATCGGCCGGTTCAACATTTTGGGTTTCAGAAGTGTTTTCCGTGCATGAGGCCTGTGTTTCAGTTTCAGGATTTTCCACGGGATTGAGGGCTTGGTCGTTCGATGCCATTTCAGCGCCGGCAGACTGTTCACGCGTTTCCATAAAAATAAAAGAAGGTTACTGTTGTGGGAGCAAAGGAACCGAGGAGTGCCAACGCCTGAAGGCGACAGCCATCCGCGGTGCCTGTCATTCTAAATTCACGCGCCAAATATAAGAACAATAATTCAAACTTGCCAAAAATGATGGCTGTTTTTTTGAAAAACCTAAATATTGTGATTTCTAAGGCCGCAGATTCTCGGTAAATTTGCATATATTTGCAAAAATAGAATTTTAGTGCCGCGATTGTCGGCATTACCGGAATCAGGACTTCAGAAACAGACGATATGAACAACGAATACAGAGATAACGCTTATGGCAGGGAACCGGGTCGTCAATACGGGCCTAATGTTCCCCCGACTCCGGGTCAGCGGCCGCAGCCCGGCTACCGCCAGGGAGGAGGCCCGGGCTATCCGGGGCATGATTTTTATCAGTTCGAGCAAGGGGGCGCGAATGGCTATGGCGCTTCGGGAAGGATGCCGGCGCGCCCTGCGGGTCAGGAATCGAACGGAATCGGCACTGCCGGTTTTGTGCTGTCGCTTGTGACGGTGTTTTCCAGCTGGGTGCCATTTGCGGGAGTCATGACCTGGATTCTGGCTATTGTTTTCTCGGCAATCGGGCTTGGGCGCAAGCCGAGGGGGCTTGCGGTGGCCGGTCTGATAATCTCTCTGGGGCTGCCCGTGTTGTTTTTGCTGTTCGTGATTGCGCTTGCCGCTTTGGGAACATTATCGAATCTTGATGAACTTTTTCTGCTCCGGAACTTCTGGCTTTAGTCAGGTGTTATCTTACGTGAGATGAAACAATTGAAATAGATGCTGTATGAAGAAATTTATTAATGAATTCAAGGAATTCGCCATGCGCGGAAATGTTGTCGACATGGCAGTCGGTGTGATCATCGGTGCTGCCTTCGGCAAGATTGTCAGCTCGCTTGTCGACGACATCATAATGCCTCTGGTGGGGGTGGCTACCGGAGGTATGAATTTCACCGACTACAAGTGGGTTGTGCAGAAAGCTGTTATGGACGGTCAGGAGGTGATCAAGCCTGAGGTTACGATGAACTGGGGCGCCTGGGTGCAGACAGTGGTCGATTTCCTGATAGTGGCATTCTGCATTTTCGTGATGATCAAGTTCATCAACAACATGCGCAAGAAGATGGAACGCCAGAAGGCTGACGAAGCTGCCGCTCCCGAGGCTCCGGCCGCTCCGACCAAGGAGGAGGAACTGCTCGCAGAGATCCGTGATCTTCTGAAAGAACAGCAGAAGAAGTGAGGCCGGTTTTTCTGATTGGCTTCATGGGTACGGGCAAAACCACCCTGGGGCGGGCGCTTGCCGCCATCGGACAGGATGCCGCAACGGGACTGCCCGGGCTGACTTATCTCGACCTCGACGATATGGTCGAGGCGAAGGCCGGAATGAGTGTGAGAGAGATTTTTTCACGCCATGGTGAGGCGGAGTTCCGGAAAATGGAATCGGAAACACTGCGTGAGGCTGCCGCAACCGACAATGTGATTGTGGGTTGCGGCGGCGGCACACCATGTCACAGCGGCAATATGGAGTGGATGAACAGCCGCGGGCTGACCGTGTGGCTGCGGGCGTCGGACAATGTGCTGCTCCGTCGGCTCACCGAGGCTCAGGAACAGCGGCCTCTGCTTGCGGGGATGGACAGGGACGCGCTGGCGGTTTTTATCGGGCAGAAGCAGCTTGAACGTGAGCCGTGGTATTCTCAGGCCGCGATGCAGTTTGATTCCGACCGGCTTGAGACAGAGCAGGAGATAGCCGATAGTTGCCGCACTTTTCTTGCAATGTGTGATGACAGGCTTCGGTAGTGAAAATTATCACACGATCAACCTACTAAAAAAGAAAAAGTAATGACAGATACAGAACGGAGTGGATCGGCTGTGCCGCAAGAGGCTCTGGCAGAGGCGACGGTTTCGCGCCGCCGTCCGGCAATAGGGTTGCCCAAGTGCCAGAACCCCGCAGAGAAGCGTTTTCCGCTTACTCCCGAAGCGGTGGGTGTGCTCACCCGCGAGGGTTTCAGCGTGATTATGGAAGGTGGAGCCGGCGAGAGCATCCACTATTCCGACAACGCATATGTCAAAGCGGGTGCCCGCATAGCTACACGCCGCGACACACTCGGCGCCGACATAGTGATTCATCTGGCTCCGCTTGCCGTTGCCGACATAAGGCAGCTCTGCCGCGGGGCGGTGTTGCTGACGCTGGCCAATTTCAACCGCGGTCAGGCGCGTGAGGTTGTCGAGGAGCTTGTAAAGCGCAGGGTTGTCAACATTGCCATTGACCTTATCGCCGACGAGCGTGGCAACCATCCTTTCGGCGACATCCTTTCGGAAATAAACGGCCGGAGCGCCATGACAATAGCTTCGGGAATGCTGGCCGACCCGGTTAACGGCAAGGGGATTCTGCTCGGAGGTATAGCGGGTGTGATTCCGTGTGAGGTTACGGTTATCGGGTCGTGTCTGGCCGCGATGGCAGCGGCCCGCTCGGCCATGGGTCTGGGGGCGGTGGTGAGGCTGTTTGACGATGATGTCTACCGTCTGCGCACGGCCATACGTCAGCTTGGGGGAGGTGTTATAGGCTCGTCGGTGCATCCGCACGCTCTTGAGAACGCGCTGCGCACGGCCGATGTGATTGTGGTCTCTGACCGCACTCGTCCTCTGCCGCTTGAGGGGAACACCGAGTGTCTGCTGAAGAAGAAGGTGTTGGTGTTTGATCTTTCAAATTCTCCGGGGGTGGCCTTTCCGGGTATGCGCGAGGTTGATCTCGGCGAGATCGATGCCGAAAAGGCGTCGACATGCAGTTCGTTCGCGCTCTATAACGCAGCTGCAAGCCTGTGTGGCAACCGGCGCACCTGTTTTGTGAATCCCGGCAGCGCTGTGCCGCGCACTACGGCCATGGCATTGAGCGACACTTTTGTGACTCTGCTCGGCCAGATAGCCCCGCGCGATGGCCAGGGGGCATTGACGCCGCTGTGCAAGGGTGTGGAGGAGGCCACGCTGACCTATATGGGGAAGGTTGTCAATGAGCGTGTGGCGGAGCTTGCCGGCATGCGTTTCACTGACATAAGACTTCTGATGTCGTTAAGCTGAACAGGAAACGAGATGAGCAAGAGAAAATTTTATGTTGTGTGGGTGGGGCGGGAGCCCGGAATATATGAGGACTGGAGCGACTGCCATGAGCAGATAAACGGTTTTCCCGGGGCACGTTACAAGGCGTTTGACTCGCAGACGGCGGCTACGGTAGCGTTTCGCGGCGACCCGGCTGACGAGTCGACTATAATAGAGGCGATCGCCGCCCATAATGCCGAGAAGGCCCGCGAGAGGCAAAACGGCTCGCTGTTTGACATTCCTGAGATCAATCCTGATTCGATAGCTGTTGACGGCGCTTGTGCAGGAAATCCGGGGATGATGGAATACAGGGGTGTGGATGTGAAGTCGGGGATAGAGCTGTTTCATGTAGGGCCTCTGGCCGACGGCACCAACAATGTGGCCGAGTATCTGGCGCTTGTGCATGCGTTGGCTTATCTCTATGCCAAGGGTGACACAACCACTCCGGTCTACAGCGACTCGCGCACGGCCCGCAGCTGGCTTAAAAACCACGGACACCGTTCGAAGCTGGAACGCACGGGGAAGAACGCCAAAATTTTCGAGCTGCTCGCGCGCGCCGACAACTGGGTGAGAACACATACGACACAGAACGCCGTGTTGCGCTGGGACACAGACGCGTGGGGGGAAATCCCCGCTGACTTCGGCCGCAAATAGCCGTTATTTGCAGATGAGAGGCGAAAAGCTTAACTTTGTGAAGCATGAACCGATGCAAGACCGGTTCGGCGGGGAAGGGTGATAATTGAGTTACTTATGAGAAAAGATATATTGTGGATAGGGTTGGCGATGCTTGCGTGTGCCGGGTGCTCGGGAGCCGCCGTCAGGGGGAATGCCGGCGCAACGGAGGCGGCAGAGGCATCGCAGGCGTTCAGCGACAATGCCGTGGCCGATGCCGACAGCCTGTATGCCTTTGTGGAGCGGCAGGTTGAGCTGGGGCCGCGTTGCCCCGGAAGCGAAGCTCACCGTGAGTGCGGAAGCCTGATTGTGAACACTCTGAAAGGATATGGTGTCGATTCGGTTGCCGTGCAGCGCGCGTGGGTGACCACTTTCGAGGGCAAGCGCTATGAGGCGTGCAACATTCTGGGCAGCATAAATCCCGGCTGCGACCGGAGGGTGTTGCTTGTGGCGCATTATGACACACGCCCGTGGGCCGACAATGACCCCGACGAGGCGATGCACACCCGGGCTGTGACCGGAGCCAACGACGGGGCGAGCGGAGTTGCCGTGCTTCTGGAAACGGCACGTCTGCTGGGTCGCGATGTGCCTGGGAATGTAGGTATCGACCTGCTGTTTGTTGATATGGAGGATTCGGGGGAGAACGGTGGTGATGAGGATTCGTGGTGTCTGGGCACCCAGGAGTGGGTCAAGGCGATGCCATATACGCTCACAAACCGTCCGAAATACGGGATACTGCTTGATATGGTGGGGGGGCATGACGCCCGGTTCTACCGCGAGTATTTCTCGGAGCAGGGGGCCGCGGCCCATGTTGACCGCATATGGGCTGTTGCCCGTGAATCGGGCTACGGCGACCGGTTCGTGAACCGCCGCGGAGGGGGAGTGGTCGACGACCATCTGTTCATAACGCGGGCCGGGATTCCGTGTGTGGATATAATCGAGTGTGTGAACGAGCACACCGGATCGTTCAACCCGACGTGGCACACTGTGTCAGACACGATGGATGGGATTGACAGGAACACACTTAAGGCTGTGGCCCAGACGGTTATTAACGCTGTGCTGCAATAAGACAATATAAACTTTCAGGATATAAAGATATGACGATAAACGAAAGACAAGACGAGATAATCGCCGAAATGAGCGAGCTTGACGACTGGATGGACAGGTATGCCTATATCATAGATCTGGGCAATTCGCTGCCTCCGATAGCCGAAGAGTACAAGACGCCGCAGAATCTGATCGAGGGGTGCCAGAGCCGTGTGTGGCTCCACGCCGATCTGAACAGCGAGGGGAAGGTGGAGTTCACCGCCGACTCTGATGCCATTCTCGTGAAGGGGATCATCTCGATGCTTATAGAGGTGCTTTCGGGGCACACTCCGCAGGAGATTCTTGATGCCGATCTCTATTTCATCGACCGGATCGGCCTGTCGGAGCATCTGTCGCCCACACGGTCAAACGGGCTGCTTGCAATGGTCAAGCAGATAAAAATGTATGCGCTGGCCTACAGGGAGCTGGAAGGGAGGTGAGGCTGCCGCTCATTGGGAAATGGCAGTTGCCGCCAACGGGCGGAAAGAACGAACAGTAAACCAACAATAATAATATCACATGTTTAAGAATCAACCCAAAGGACTGATACCGGCGGCATTAAGTAACATGGGCGAACGCTTCGGTTACTACATCATGAATGCGGTGCTGGTGCTTTTCCTCTGCTCGAAGTTCGGGCTTTCAGAGGAGACGAGTGCGCTAATCTATTCGTTTTTCTACGCCGGCATCTATGTGCTGAGCCTTGTGGGCGGTCTGATCGCAGACAAGACCCAGAACTACAAGAGCACAATTATCTGGGGTCTTGTTATCATGACCGTGGGTTATGTGGTTCTTTCGGTTCCCGTGCTTGCCACGGCTGAAAACAAATCGTGGCTTCTGACACTGACGGCGTGCGCGCTGTTTTTCATAGCTTTCGGCAACGGCCTGTTCAAGGGTAACCTTCAGGCTATCGTCGGTCAGCTTTACGACAATCCGCGTTATGCCTCGCAGCGTGACTCGGGTTTCCAGATTTTCTATGTATTCATCAATATCGGCGGTCTGGTAGCTCCCTTTGTGGCTCCGTTGCTCCGCAGCTGGTGGCTCGATGTGAACGGCATGGTCTACAATGCCTCTTTCCCGGCCATGTGTCACCAGTTCCTGAGTGTTACCGATCCGATGACAATGGAGAATGCCAACAACCTCTATGCCATCGCCTCGTCGGTGGGACATGACGGGATGAAGAGCCTTCAGGAGTTCTGCCAGGAATATCTGAATGTGTTCAACACCGGTATCCACTATTCATTCTTTGCCTCGGTTGGCGCCATGCTGATCTCGCTGCTGATTTTCCTCTGCACCAAGAAGGGGCTTCCCACTCCGGGCAAAAAGGTGAAAGAAGAGACCGTGAGCTATACGGCTGCCGAAAAGCAGGCCATGGCCAAGGAGATTCGCCAGCGCATGTATGCCTTGTTCGCAGTGCTGGGAATAGCGATTTTCTTCTGGTTCTCATTCCACCAGAACGGCACTTCGATGTCGCTGTTCGCACGCGATTTCGTTGACACCTCGGCGATAGCTCCCGAGATATGGCAGGCCGTGAATCCGTTCTTCGTGATTGTGCTGACCCCGCTTGTGATGTGGCTTTTCGCATCGTTAAGCCGTCGCGGCCGAGAGATCTCCACTCCGAAAAAGATCGCTATCGGCATGGGTCTTGCCGGTGTTGCCTATCTGTTCATGACCGTGTTCTCGCTTGTTGAGAATTATCCTTCGGGCACAGAGTTCCGCGAGCTTATGGCATCGGGTGTTACTGTGGCCAAGGCCGGCTGGTGGGTTCTGATTCTCTATTATTTCTTCATGACAGTGGCCGAGCTGTTTATCTCGCCTCTGGGGCTTTCGTTCGTGTCGAAGGTAGCTCCCAAGCATCTGCAGGGTCTCTGCCAGGGCTTGTGGCTCGGCGCCACGGCTGTGGGCAACCTGCTTCTCTGGATCGGCCCGCTGATCTATAACAAGTGCCCGATCTGGGTTGCGTGGGTGGTGTTCTTCGCCGTCTGCGTGGTTTCGATGGGGGCTATGTTCGGAATGCTCAAGTGGCTTGAACGCGTTACGAAATAATGGCTTGACCATTCAGGTAATATCCCCGCCATGCGGGGTATGATACAAGGCCGTGTGTCTGGATTTTTGATTTCTGACACACGGCTTATCTTATGGCAGTCAGTTACGGGCGACCAGACAGGGGGTGTCGGCTATGGCAAGCAGAGCGGCGTCGCCGTTGCTGTCGCCATAGACAGTGAGGTGATATGACCGCCGGTCGGGCTCTACGGCCAGCAGGCGGTTAACTTTTTCCTGTCCGTGGCAGTTGGGCGATGAGAAACGCCCCGTAACGAGTCCTTGGCTGTCGGTGGCAGTTGCGGTGCAACAAAGCCGTGTGCCGAGTTCGGCAGCCATTCTCTCCATCCAGAGGTCGAGGCTCGCCGAGATGATATACACCGTGTCGCCGCGTTGAATCGACTGGGAAAGCTTGTCGAGAACAGCCCGGTTGAAGCGAGGGGTGAAGGTTTGCGCGGCTTTTTCTATGCAGCTTCTGGAGCGCCCGCGATACAGGGCCGAGAACAGCTTCTCTTTCGCTCTGGAATTGGAAGTGAGGCCCAGTTTCCAGCCGATTATCCATGGCAGTGTGGCGGCGATGCCGCGAAGCATGCGTGGCAACCCCAGACAATGGCGGCCGAAACTGAAAAAGGTGTCGTCGAGGGTCAGTGTTCCGTCGAAATCGAACACGGTCACATGCCGCATGGAGCGGTCAGCGATGCCGGAGTTGTCAGCCATAAATTATCAGGATAAAGGAGACCAGCCACAGGGTTACGGCGAGCTGAAGAGGGCGGTCGTGATAGATTGTGCGCGAGGGGTTGCCGGATCTCTCCATGACCACAGTGAGCTGCAGATAGCGCAGAATGCCGCAGAGCACGAACAGCGATGTTATGTAGAGATTCTCTGTGCCGAACCGGGCTACGGTCGATGGCAGGACTGAATAGATGATGTATCCGACCAGCATTACAGACGCGAGAATGCACAGGGTCAGGTCGATGAAACGGAGGTTATATCCGGCCACACTGCTTCGCCCTTCGGCCTTTCCGCATGACTCGACAAGCACTATCTCATGGCGCCTTTTGGCAAGAGCCAGAAACATCGAGAGCAGAAAGACCATTATGATGATCCACTGCGACAGGGGGATGCCTCCGGCCACACCGCCCATGACCACGCGCAGCACGAAACAGAGGGCCACGGATATGACATCGATCATGGTGATATGTTTTATCCACAGCGAATAGACAATGTTAAGCGCCAGATAGGCCAGCACTACCATGACGGCTTCGCAGGAGAGCAGCCATGCCATGCCGAGCGAGACTGTGGCCATGACTGCGCCTGTGACCGCCGCCTGTGTTACGGTGACGGCTCCGGAGGCCAATGGCCTGGACTTTTTTTCCGGGTCGAGCCGGTCATATTCCCGGTCGAGAATGTCGTTGAGGCAGTAAACCGCCGATGAGCAGAAACAGAAGGCTATGGCGCCGATGATGGTGCGGATCCAGCACTCAGGGTCGAGCAGACCGCCGCCGAAAATCATGGCAAGAAAAACAAACGAGTTCTTGATCCACTGATATGGCCTGATAAGCCTGATTATCGCTTTCATAAAGGTGTTCTTTTCAGGGGTTGCACAGGTGAGAGCCGTAGTCGATGTGGAGCCGGCGGCATGTGGCTTCGATTTCGGATGCCTGACTGTGGGTTACAAGCAGCACGGGCGACGAGCTGCGGGAGTCGTAATAATAAAGAGCCACACCGTTGAAGCCGGCGGGCAGCGAGTCGAGATGGGCAACGTTAATGTTTTGCTCGCCGAGATATCGCTCCATCTGCGGATAGCAGTTCATCATTGTGGCCTCGCCGTTGCGCAGGGGGTGGAGCATTGCGTGGCGCCATGCCGCTTTCATCCAGACAGAACCTGCGGCACGCACTGCGGCAATGGCCGATGTGGCGAGCATGAGCGCCACAAGCAGGTTGGTGAGAGTGCGGGTCGATTTATGGGAGTAGCCTTCGACTATGAGTATCGACGGGATGAGCCACAGCTGGCAGATGTAGCGCGCCCACCATGTCTGCTCGAAGAAAAAGCATGATGCGAGACAGGCTGCGAGGATATACCACACCGCGGGGCTGATGTTGCGGCGAAGGCGCACGGCTATGATTGCTCCACAGGCGAGAATGAGCGGCATCAGGGCGCCGAAGCCACCGATGCGTTCGTCGCAGGTGGGAACGGCGGGTGAGAGAAGCGATCTGAAAAAATTGGTTATCCTTCCCGACGACGCGAAGATTTCGGGGGTGTTTGTGGTCATGATGTCTTTGGCGCCTTCGCCCATGAGAGGGTAGAGCGGATGACCGTGTTGCAGCAGATTTGAAAGATAGGGGTGGCCGGTAAGCAGCAGCCCGACAACGAGCGACACCGCTCCGGTGAGCAACAGGCTGAGGGCTGCGGGGCGGTTGCGACGAATCAGAAACCAGACTGTTGCCAGAACGAGCCACACACCCTCTTCGAAGAAGATGTTGAATTTGGTGGCTATGGCTGCGATTACGGTGGCACCGAGCGCCAGACGGTAGAACGCCGATGGGGATGAGGC
>CAMWTV010000018.1 GCA_947177215.1 uncultured Muribaculaceae bacterium | reverse complement strand
GGGAGAATGTGGGTGATTTATTTTCGAGAGAGGTCGGAATTACCTAAATTTGCATTACGAAGCTGTCACAACCTGTCGGCACCGTACAGGCATATGAAACAGACAGAATTACCGCGGAAGGGTTCAAAGGATAGAGATGAAACTTTTTACAACCGAAGAGATACGCGCCATAGAGCGCTACACCATAGAGAACGACGGCGTTTCGGCCCTTGAGCTTACAGAGCGTGTGGCCGAAGGCGTTGCCAATGAAGTCGCATCGCGCTGGCGTGCCAGCAAACCCACCATCGTCTTTGCCGGGCCGGGAAACAACGGCGCCGACGCCCTGGCCACTTCGCGCCTGCTCTCCGAGCGTGGCTTCCACCCGGAAGTCTACCTTTTCAACATAGGGGGCGACAAACTCAGCGCCGACTGCATGGCCCAGCGTGACAGGTTGCTTCGCGAAGTGCCGGAAATAGCGTTTCACGAGGTTCAGAGCAGTTTCAACATGCCTAAAATCTCGCAGTCGCATCTTATAATCGACGGCCTGTTCGGCTCCGGACTATGCGAGGAGCTGAAAGGGGGCTTCAAATCGCTTGTGCAATATATCAACGAAGTCAACGCCACAGTGGTGTCGATCGATCTTCCGTCGGGCCTGTTCGGCGACTGGAATCCGCAGATTGTGAACCGCAACACAATACATGCCACCCTTACGCTTGCAATCCAGTTTCCGCGCATCAGCTTTTTCATATCCGACAACGCAGAACTCATCGGCGAATGGAAATTAATCGACATAGGCCTGAGCGGAGCCGCCATAGCCGGTTCAGCCGTAAACTTCTGTCTGGTCGAGAGCCGCGATGTGCAACACAGGCTTCGCCAGCGCAACGAATTCGCGTCTAAGGCCGATTTCGGCTCCGCGGTTCTTTATGCCGGCAGCTACGGCATGATGGGGGCCGCGATACTGGCCGCCCGCGGATGCCTGCGCGGCGGTGTCGGCAAGCTTACGGTCAACTCGCCCAAATGCGGTTATGCCGTGATGCAGACAGCCGTGCCCGAAGCCCTTTACCGCCATAACCGCGGAGAGCTTAACATTGTCGACATACATCCCGAACGCAGTTTCAACGCCATAGCCATCGGCCCCGGAATCGGCACAAACGAGCTGACCGTTAAAGCTCTCGGCGATTTTCTCGCCGCCACAAACCAGCCGGTTATCCTCGATGCCGACGCGCTCAACTGCATCGCCCTGAAACCATCGGTTCTCAACTCAATTCCGGTGCTTTCAGTAATCACTCCCCATGCAGGCGAGTTCGACCGCCTGTTCGGGCCACAGCCATCGGCCGAGGCGCGTCTGCGCAAAGCCATCGAAATGGCCAAATATTACAACATCCTGATTGTGCTCAAAGGGCGCTACACCGCCATTGTGCGCCCCGACGGCAAAGTTTATTTCAACTCGTCAGGATGCCCCGCCATGGCCACCCCAGGTAGCGGCGATGTGCTTACCGGGCTGCTGCTGGCCATGCTCGCGCAGGGTTATCCTGCGGAGCTTGCATCGCTTGTAGCCGTCTATATCCACGGCGTGGCCGGTGAGATGGCAGCGGCGGAGCATGGCGAATACGGCGTCACGGCAACCGATATAGCCGAAAACATCGGCCGCGCCATCAGAGACGTGGCTTCGAAATAACAGTCTCTCTCCATCTATGAACCCCTCTCAAAACTGAACGAAATGAAAAAATCCACCTTAAGCCTGTATGCACTGATAGCGCTTGCCTGCGGCTCACTGACCTCGGCGGCACAGACAACCCAGCGTCTTACGGCTACGAAAGCCAACGACTATGCGCTTGTCTACACGCTCCCCGTCACCCGCCTGACTGTGACCCTCGAAGCGGAAATGACAGTGAAAAAACCGGGTGAATTTTACAAATATGCAAAGAAATATCTTGACATAGACAACCCGATAACCCAGGAAAGCCACTCCGCACGGCTGAAATCAGCCACTGTGACAACCCAAGGCGTTCCTGACCCGGACGAACGCTATGCCGTTCAGTTCAAGTCAGGCACTGCCCCATACATGCTTCTGGGGAGCAACGGTGTGCCTCTGGCAATAAACACCGACAAGACAATGAAAACCGTTGCGCCAGAATTGCCCGAACCTCAGGCAGCCAAACCGACACCGCTTGAAACTTCGGCAGCCCGTCAGGTTGTGAGCGAAGAGATGGCCCAGAGCCAGTCAACGGCAAAACGCGCCGAACTGGCCGCCGCCGCGCTTTTCGCCATCCGCCAGACAAGAAGCGACCTCATAACCGGACAGGCGGAGCAGACCCCTCCCGACGGAAAATCGCTCCAGCTAATGCTCGACAATCTGGAGGCACAGGAACAGGCCCTGATGGCAATGTTCGTCGGCACGACATCGACCCGCACCGATGTGGCATCGTTCTCAATCACCCCCGACGACAACATATCCGACATGGTGGTGGCACGGATCTCACCTCTCGACGGAATCATCGATGCTGGCGACCTTTCAGGCGAACCCGTCTACCTGAATCTCAAAGTGACACAGGAAGGGGAATTGCCGCTGAATGAAAAAGGCGAGCGCCTCCCGTTCCCGAAAAACGGCCTGGCTTACTGCATCCCCGGATCAGCGCTTGTAAGCGTTACATATCGTGGCGACATCTTCTTTGAAAACAACGAGGAGATGGCCCAGTTCGGCGTGGTCTACGGACTGGCGCCCAACTCTTTCACCGACAAGAAATCGCCCATCTACGTAATCTTCAACCCCGCCACAGGAGCCATCGACTCGCAAGGACCAGCAATGTAACCCCACCTTATAAGCCATAAAACAAGCCGTGTGTCAAGTCTTGAATCCTGACACACGGCTTGTTTTATGGCGTCTATGCGAGGCTATTGTTTGTCAACAATAAGCGTCAGCACCCCCGAGGGGTCGTAACACACCTGGCTGAACACCGGATCGGCAATATCGAGGCGATAGCCGCTGCTGTCGTGATGAACCGCCTCAACACTGCTCTTGAATCCGTTATGGTCAAGCAGATTGTAAAGTTTTCCAGGCACCACCGCCTTGAGCAGCATCGGAGCGAGCGAATAACTCTCAGGAGCCTCTATGTCGATCAGCCGACCTTTTGAATCAAACTCCATGTCAATGCCGTCGGCCAGCGACAGCTTATAGTCGCCCGAAGTATATTCTTTCTCACATCTTACCAAAGCATGTCCGTCGCAATGTTTCTGGAGAAACTTGCGGGCCTTGGACGGAAGCGAGCTGTAATCAATGCTTCCGGAAACCACAGGGCCGATGCCGGTGTAGCCGGGAGGCACATCCGGAAGCGCTGTGCGCGGGGCAATATATTCGTAAGAAGTCTGTCCGGAAGCCGTGAGAACCGACATCACCATAAACAGAACGGCAACCGGCAGAATTTTAAATATCGTTTGAATTGCAGATAACTTCTTCATAACCTCGTTCCTTTAGCTTTGTGAATAACTGTTGAAATCACTTTGGCAAAAGCTGTTGACCAACTCTTGCTCTTTGAATCAGAAACAACCATGCGGCAACGTTGGTTCATATGCGCCAGATGAAATATCAGCCACATTAACACCTGTCAGTCAGCATGCTCATACTTTTCCTCAAAGCCGGTTCATTAACCATCGGTTGTGTGTAATCCACCCTTGAAAATAAACTTTTCATGCCTTCGGGGTCTTATATCATAAACACCCGTGTCTTAGGTCACAACACCAACAATGCTATTCACTATGAATCTAAAAAACATTTCATTACGTTCATTAATGCCGCTGATGATATTCGTTTCATTGACAGCGATGTCGTCATGCACTGCGAAAAACGGAACAACTCATGCAGAAGAGAGCAGCAATACGGCCGCCCCATCCAGACCCGGACGGGGCAAAGCCGGTGGCCCGCAGCTCGGAACACCCGGAGGAGGCCCGGTCATAGACAAAAGCGGTGACCAGACCCTTCAGGCAATGATAAAGACCGAAGTTCCTAAGTTCCAGCAGTTGGAATATACAGATGCGAAAACCGGCGACACACTGCATTACAACCTTTTCATCCCGGAGATAACCGACAGTACACAGCAATATCCCCTTTTGCTGTTCATGGCCGATGCAAGCACTCCCGGAACCGATGTAACACGCCCTCTGACACAAGGCTACGGCGCCCTGCTATGGGCTACCGACGAATGGCAGAAAGCGCACCCATGCTACGTTCTTGTGCCGCAATATTCAGGTGTTGCTGTCAACGACGCTTACGAGCACACCGATGAGGTCGACATGGTGGCCCGGCTTGTTACCGAGCTGTCCGCAACCCGGAATATCGATCCTGACAGGCTTTACACCACCGGACAATCGATGGGAGGCATGATCTCGATGTATTTCAACGTCACATATCCCGATCTGTTCGCAGCCTCAGTCTTTGTCGACTGCCATTGGGACAGTGCCACCTTCGGAGAGCTTGTCAAACACAAGTTCACATTCATCACAGCCGGTAAAGCCGGCACATTCGACGCTCTCGAAGAGGCCGCCCGCAAAGCCGGAGTCAGGTATGAGTATGAAGAATGGAGCGCAAGGCTTCCGCAGTCTGAACAAGACTCGCTGGCTCAGGCTGAACTTGCCAAAGGCACCCCCATCAACATTATAAACTTCGAATCAGGCACAGTGTTGCCTGCCGACGGCAAAGGGAGCGAACACATGTACTCGTTCGACTATGCCTATCGGCTCACCCCCGTCAGAGAGTGGCTTTTCAGGCAAAGCAGATAAACCCACAGGCAACATAATTGATCAGACATGAAATTCCATAATTTTTATACCGCGTTGATCGCGACCGCAGCTTTGATCGGAGGGGGAGCTTCGGCCGGAGCCGCTGACATCGAAAACCTCAGATTCAATCCCGCCGGCTCCGGACAAGCTTCCCTGACAATGCCTACGGGCGAGACCGTGGACTACACCGCCTACGAAGGTATATACTATGTTACGAATATAGAGGATTCAGTTTACCAGACACTTAACATCTATGTGCCCGAGAAATTGAAAAACGGAGAGGCAACTCCTATTTTCCTCCGCACCTATATAGGCGGTTACATGGCCACCACCGCCAAAACACCATCGGCCTCGGATGCTACCGGCAGAGCTTTGAAAGAGGGTTACGTGGTGTGCATTCCCGGCTCAAGAGGCGCCAACTCGACGGTTAGCCGCAACGGCAAGACCATCCACACCGGAACTGCACCGAACGGGCTGCTCGACCTCAAAGCCGCCATCCGCTATCTGCGCTATAACGACGCCCTTATTCCCGGAAACGCCGAACGTATCATTATCGACGGCACAAGCGCCGGAGGGGCCATGTCGGCTCTGGTAGGATCTACAGGCGACCGCCAGGAATATGAGGAATACCTGCGCGAAATGGGTGCGGCCCCGGCCTCCGACAAAGTGTTTGCCTCGGTGTGCTACTGCCCGATCACCGACCTAAACCATGCCGACATGGAGTATGAGTGGCTGTATGGCTGCACCAACAAAGGCGTGCGTCACCTAAGCGATGCCCAGATCGCAGTGTCAGAGGAACTGGCAGCCGAATGTCCGGACTACATCAATTCGCTTGGGCTCAGAGACGATTCGGGCAACCTCATCACAGCCGACAACTACATCGGTTATCTGAAGTCATTTCTGATCGCCTCTGCCCATAAGGCTCTTGAGGAAGGCTGTGAGATTCCCGACACAATAGGCATAATCCGTTATGCCGAGAATCCTAATCCCGGTCAACGCCCTGCACGCCCCGGAAACGGCGACAGACGGGGAGCGCCGTCGTTCGGCCCCGCAGGAGCACGCCCCATGTTCAACAACAATACCGACTATGTTACCGATATTGATCTCAAGACATATCTAAGCTATGTGGCAAGTGTCACACCGTTGAAAACCCCTCCGGCATTCGACCAGTACGGAGTTCTGATCAACACTCCGACACCAGAGAACAATGTGTTCGGCAACGCCGAGGGCACACCCGCCAACTTCACCGACTTCAGCCTGCGCCACCGTCTGCACGACAACAGCGCCATCCTGTCAGAGGATATGGTGCGTAGAGTTTTCATAATGAATCCGATGAACTTTATCACCGAAAACGCCACCTCTGTAGCGCCACACTGGTTCATACGTCACGGAGCAAAAGACCGCGACACCTCTTTTCTTGTGCCCGTCAACCTTGCCACCAGACTGAAAAACTCAGGGTTCGATGTCGACTTTTTCCTTCCATGGAACCGTCCGCACAGCGGCGACTACAATCTTGACGACCTCTTCGGATGGATTGACCGTATAGACCGATAATGGATAACCCTAAACTGTCACTGAAAAAATATGCCGCTGTCATCGCCATACTTATCGTGCTGGTGATGACAGTGCTTGATGTCACACTGGTAAATGTGGCGCTCCCTGTAATGGCCGACAAGTTCGGAATCTCCGATTCTTATGCGGTCTGGATCGTAACCATCTATCAGCTGGCGATAACGATGCTTCTGTTGCCTCTGTCATCGGCAGGCGACCTGTTCAGCTATCGGCGAAACTTTCTGACAGGGGTAGGAGTGTTCACATTGTCATCGGCACTATGCGCGGCATCTGGCAGTTTTTCAATGATTCTTGCGGCACGCGCGCTTCAAGGCATTGGCGCGGCCTGCGTCATGAGCGTCAACATTGCCCTTACACGACTGATATATCCGCGTCATATACTCGGCCGCGGTCTGGCCCTGAACGCCATGGTCATAGCCATTGCCACAGCAGCCGGCCCCACGATAGCCGGATGTATTCTCTCGGTAGCTTCTTGGCATTGGCTGTTTCTGATAAACGTGCCTTTCGGTGTGGCGGCATTTCTGATCGGCCGTAAGCTCCTGCCTCACAATCCTCCTAAACATAGCAGACCGCGGTTCGATTGGATAAGCTGCATCGAGAATGTCATAGTGTTCGGCCTGATATTCTACTCTCTGGGCAGTTTTGCCCGCAAAGGCGACTTTGTGACCAACTCATGCCTTATCTGCGCAGGTATCATAGCCGGCATATTCTATGTGCGGCGTCAGCTGGGGAAAGAAGCCCCCATGCTGCCGGTCGATTTATTCAGAATCAGACTTTACTCACTGAGTATAGCAACTTCCGTATGCTCTTTCATTGCACAGAATCTCGCAATGATATCTCTGCCATTCCTGTTTTTCAACAGTCTCGGATTCAGCGAAATCTCCACCGGCCTGCTGATGACACCCTGGCCAATCGCAACCATGATCATATCGCCGGTCGCCGCAAAATTTGTGGAGAAACACAACGCGGGGATCACAGCCGCCATAGGGATGGCTGTATATGCCGTCGGCATAACACTTCTGCTTCTTATGCCCCGTTCCGGAGTGTCAGAACTTGATATAGCGTGGCGTATGGCTTTATGTGGAATTGGGTTCGGGCTTTTCCAGACACCAAACAACATCGTAATGGTTATAGCAACGCCTGTTGAGCGCACAGGTGGGGCCGGCGGCATGCAAAGCACCGCACGCCTCGTAGGACAGACTCTCGGAGCCACCGTCGTGACCCTTATTTTCGCGATATCGTCACCGGCGGTTTCCGTCCGCATATGCCTCTTTGCCGCGCTTGCAATGGCTCTTACAGCCGGCCTATTCAGCCTTTCCCGGGCCGGACGCCTTAATACTGAAGAACGGCACGGCAACACCATGCGGTGACCACAGTAAGCCTTTGTTTCACATAAAAATGCCATGCGCCAGAAATTAAGAATCTTGACGCATGGCATTTTTTATGCTCATCTGACACGTTTGCTGCCTGAATTCAGTTCAGAAAACGGAGATCAATGATCTGACTGGGGTCTGTCAGCATGCTTTTTCGGATGACGGAGATGCCTGATCCATATATAGTATCCTGTCAGGGGCAGGCTTGCGCCTAACAGTGCGCCAAGCAGCCACAGAACCCGCGTCAGAATGCCGCCGAGCGAACCGGTATGTATGGAATATATCCAGCCGCGGAGTTTATCGGCAGGAACAGAGTCGCCATAGGCAGCCGTGAGTTTCAGCTCACCTGATCTGCGGTTGAACTCGTATTTGTCAGAGGCCCGGCTGTTGCCTGAATTTCCGAGGGTTACAGTAGCCGACTCCGATCCGACCGTGATCTGAGGCGCATCTGGATTTTGCGCTCTCAGCTCATCGTAAACCTGCTGCCAACGGCCGAATTCGGAATGACGGCGCCCTTCGCCGCGTCGGGAGCGTTCGCCGCCCTCGCCTTTATGTCGCCCTTCTCCACCACGGCCACGTCTACGCTCGCCGCTATCGCTACCTGACGCTTTAGCATTGGCCTGTGAGAAGTTGCGCGGGGTATGCTCGACTCCACACACTGCGTAGAAAGCCGTGCGATACCAGTCAAACGACCATGTAAGACCGGTCAGAGACATTGCAAGCACAAATATCAGGGCATACATACCTCCTGCCACATGCAATCCTTTCCAGAAACCGCGCCATCCTTTAGAGAACGGCACCGAAAGGCTCTTGCGCAGATTCTTTCTCGCACGCGGCCACCAGATAACCACACCGGAGATCAAGGCAATAACGAAAACGAGTGTCGAGACACCGACCAGCAGTTTTCCGACCTTCAGACCATCGCCATGAGGGTTTGCGCTGTCGAGAAGCCAACGGTGCAGTTTGAACATGGTCGAGAAAAAGCCGAGTCGCTCATATCTGCCGGTAATCTCACCGGTGTATTGATCCACAAAGACCGATGCCCGCTTTGGCTTGGAAAGATTTACCTGATATGCACGGGTGTTGTCCTTGAAGACCGTTACACCTGTTATCGACACACTGTCGGGCAAAGAGGCTTTCACCTCTTCCAGCAGAACATCAACCGGAAGCACATCTTTCTTTACCTCCGACACATAATAGACATCGCTCTTGACAGCTCTCGTTATCTCCGGCTCGAAAATCAGCATGGCGCCTGAAAAGCAGACCAGAGTTATTATGATGCCAAAAGGCACCGACAGCCACAGATGGAGTTTTCTGAACAGTTTCATACGTTCTTAAAGCTGAAAATCATTCGACAGGAGTCATATAACCCATACCATTGATAGTGGTGACTTCAACCGTAAGCCCCTTTGTAGCTTCGGCTGTAACCGGATTGATCCGGTAGATTGCCGGATAATCGTTCTCCACATTGACCGGAATGTAAACATTGCCGTTATTCACATATATGGTTTTTCCGATCGAACTTACATTGTCGGGGAGCGCGACTTTGGTAAGCGTCTGCTTCGAGGCATCGAAAATAGCCAGCGACAGCGCCGTAAGCGTGCGTGCCGAAGGGGTAAGCTTCTGATCATACATCTGCATAAGGAAGTATGGGCCTGAAATATACCAGTTTCTCATAAACGAATAGCCTCCCGAAAGATCTTCCAGATCGCAGTAATAATTGGCATCGAACTTATCTGTACCGGGAAGGATGCGCATCACGCCTGCCGGATTCTCGCAACGCTGGCGTTTGTCGGTCTGAGTCCTGGCGTAACTCGGCGAAAATACATACAGAGCGCCGTCATCGGCAGTCCATATCGACTGATAATACTGCGAGCGGAAACGTCCGGCGGGAGTGCTTATCTTATCGGTAGATATGATGGTCGGATTAGTCAGAGTCTCATCATCGTATAAAGCCACATAACACATGTCAGGATACTGTGTGCCTGAGAGCGTATTGGCCTTGTACGAACCGCCACCGGTGCCGCCGTCGGTCTTAGTCACAAGATCCTCGTTTTCAGGAAGCACCCAGTTGCCGTTGTTGTCAGCCACGCCATACTGGCTCAGCCCCATGGGAGCCAGGCCCGACGCGATGCGGTTGCCGAACTGCTCTATGCCGCAGAGTGTCACATATTCGCCGTTGCCCACATAGTTTTCAACCGAATATCTGTTGTCGGTCGATGTGTCGTTAGGTTTGGAACTTCCACCGTTGCAGTCGATACGGGTGAATGTCAGGGTCTGCGGCACATAATTGTTGCTGTCAGCGAAACGCGGATTACCATCGCCGGTAGCCGTTGAGAAAATATAGTTCTCATACAGCCCGTAAGAAGAGAACCTGGATACGAAATATTCAGTGGGGTCGGCCTCTATCTGCCCGGTCGGCCTGAGCACGAAACGGTGTGTGGTGCCGGCGTTTGCCTGATTGTAAGTCAGTCCGTAGGCATAGTCTCCGTTAAATATCCATTGCGTCGCTCCATCGTTGGTGCACCCGTTGCCGATGGCCGAAACCGTGCCCTCGTCGAGCGATTCTGCCGTGAGAAGCACATTGGTGTCGCCTGCCGAGGTTGTAATTGTTGTGGCAAGCACAAATTTAGGCCCGCATGATGTAACACCGTCTGTATGATCCTCTTCCGAGCATCCTGTAAGCACAGACGCATAGACTGCAAGCGCGCAAAGAGCGCTCCATTCAAGTCGCATTTTCATAAAATCGAGTTTTGTTATTGTTGTTTTCTGTTTAAGCGTTATCTGAATCAGCCTCCGAAATGCACCCGGAACTTCCCGTAAAAGGCACGTCCGGCTTTCTGAAGGCTGAAATTGTCATATAGTCTGGCACCGGTCATGTTACGGCACTCGAACGATATGTTGTATCTTCCGCGGCCAATGCTGTATGTCAGCGAGAGATTGTGGGCAAACTGATCCGGCACCATATAGTCGTCGCTGTTCGAGCCGATCACCGACACATAATAGCAGAAACTACGGGTAAACTGATTGTCGTAAGTCAGCGACAGCATATTGTCTCTGCGGCCGAGACGCGGCCAGGTCAGACTTATGTCGGAGTCAGCGAACATATAAGGCACATTCGGCATGCGCTCCCGGTAAGCCGGATTGGCAACAGTCGAACCCATTGCCTGCGGCATGTTGTCGCGCACATTCATCTGTGTGAAGTTTCCGCCAACACTCAGCCACCCGGAGAAGCTGTATCTTACGGAAAAATTAAATCCGACTGCCTGTACCCTGCCGTAATTTATGTATGTTGCGGCCGACTTGCCGCCGGTGAGCGAAAACACATTGCGCTGGATATAGTCGTGTGTATCGCGCACCACCAGTCCCCCCTCCGCATATATCACATTCTTGCCGAAAGCCGCGTTATAGCTCAGGCCGAGATTCACATTATGGCTCGACTCCGGTTTCAGTTCCATATCGCCCACCTCAAGATCCTCGTCGCCAAACATCTCCTCCACTGTTGGCAAACGATATGCTTTCTCATATGAAGCCTTCAGCTGAAAGCCGAGCGGAATAAACCATGTTCCGGCCACACCATATCCGAGATAATCGTCAGAGCGCGATGTTCTCACATAGCTGTCCTGCGCCACCGACGAGGCAACAGGCCCGGCCACATACTGGTGATAATATTTTGCGAAAGCTGTGGCGTTGAAACGGTTTCCCGGCAGCCAGCGATATGCCATCCCTACAATATTCTTGCCTGTGGCCTTTGTGAACTCATCATCTGAAGGCGGATTCACAAGCAGGTTTCTGTTAGAGCGCACGAAGCCGTTGAACACATGGCTGAGAGTAACCGTGTGGATGCGCCTGAACCTGTAAGAGGCAGTCAGGGCAGTGGCCCACGTATCGTTGGTGGCCTGGGAATGCTGATACGATTGTTCACCGGGCGAACTCAGCGGAGCCGTTTCTCCAAGCCAGTTGTATTTTACTGTGGCCGTGTCGACATTCACATTGACATTGCGGCTGAAGTTCGCGCTGAACGACACATCAAGCCCCGGAAGCAGAAGATTCCGCTTGCCATACTCCAGCGACGGCATCACCGTGTGGCCATGGCGGTGCTTGCTGCCATAAACAATCTCCTGTCGCACTCCGGTCTGCACATCCTGATACATATGAGAGTATGTGAATCCCGCAAGCAGTCTGTCGGCCCATGATTTGTTGACAAAGCCGATTTTTCCTATAACAGCCTCATTATGATAGGTGTCGTTGAAACGTTTCACATGTTTGAGATCCTTCCGGTTAAGGGTGCCTGTCTCAAAATTCTGCACGGGCGTGTCAACCGAATAATCGTTGTCGGAATAGTTCTGAAACGCCGTTATCTCATATTTCAGGCCGTTTCCGAACGTCTGCCCGGCATTGACTTCCGAGCGGTGGGTGTTGAACGATCCGTATGAGTAGGAGGCATCGGCAAACCACTTGCGCTGGCGGCGAGGTGTGACGATATTGATAACACCACCGATGGCATCGGTTCCGAATCCCACAGGCACCACTCCGCGGTAAACCTCGATACGGTCGGCGAAACCAACAGGAATGTTGTTGAGACCGAATGAGCTGCCCACACCCTCCTGCGGCACACCGTCGATGAAAACCTTCACATGCTTGCCGCTGAAACCGTCCATGGTCACAGTCATGTCCGACCCAACCCCGCCGCTTTCCCTTATTTTCATCCCGGGTGCCTTTGACAGTGCGTCGCCCAAAGTTTTTGTCGTATTCAGAAGTTCACCGGCATCGATCGCTGTGGCGTTGTAGGCCGAGTGCTTTATCTTGCTTATCCGGCTTTGTTCAACCACAACCTCGGCAAGCTGTGTAACCGGCTTCAAGGCCATGTTCCGGCGCAGGCTCTCACCGGCCTTCACAACAACCTGGCGTTCGACCCTTTCAAAGCCAACAGCTGAAACCTCCAATCGATAACTTCCTGCTGGAATCATTATGCGGTAAAGCCCTTTCTCATCGGTCGGACACGAATATGAAGTGCCTTTAATCGCCACCACGGCATAATCCACAGGTTCTCCATCAGTTGTCAGCACACGTCCGGAAATCACCCCTGACTCTGTATTGTTCGAGGCCAATGCGCCAAATGATAACAATAAAAACGGAATAAGCAGACGAATATGTTTATCGAATAATAACCTGATCATTGGTTTATGTGCTGATTTTGGTGCAAAGTTCGCAAGTTCCCGTCACACAGGAAATACCCAGTTTTAGGTATCATTTCAACTAAACCATTATCTCCCAACCATTTACCGCATCGCCAAACCTGCGGAGAAAATGACAGACAACACAAATATGATGACGAACACACATCAGCACCCCATTAAGTCTCCCACCCTGCACACATCTGCCTGCAAAGGTCACATATTTTAGGTATCGGCCACAGGCCGGAGTCCTGAAAAGTCAGGACACATTTCTTTTACCGGGCATGATTTTTTCATGCAGGTAGCGGAAAATCACAAATAATGCCGGAACGATGAAAAGCAGGGCAAGAGTACCTGTCAGCAGGCCGCCCACAGTGCCTACACCGACCGATATATTCCCGTTGGCGCCCACACCCGTCGCGAACATAAGCGGCAACATTCCCAGCACCATCGTGGCCGATGTCATTATGATAGGCCGGAAACGGGCTTTTGCAGCCGACAAGGCCGCTGCCGCAAGTCCCATCCCCTCCTCTCGCCTTGCAGTGGCATACTCGGTCAGTAGAATAGCAGTTTTTGCAAGCAGCCCTATGAGCATGATCAGACCGATCTGCATGTAGATATTGTTTTCCAAACCCCACAGGCGTCCGAAAAGAAAGCATCCCGCCAACCCGAACGGCACTGCCGCTATGACCGCCAACGGCACTGTAAGGCTCTCGTAAAGGGCGCAAAGAATCAGATATATGAATATCACACAGATGCAGAACACCATAGCGGTAGTGTTGCCCGACGAAGATTCCTCCCTCGACATTCCACCGAACTCATAGCCGAAGCCCGATGGCAGACACCTTCCGGCCACCTCCTTTATAGCAGCGATAGCCTCGCCTGAACTATGCCCCTCTCCCGTCTCGCCATAAACAGAAATGGCAGGAAACAGATTGAACCGCGACAGGCTTTCAGAACCATACACACGCGTCAGAGTCAAGAAGTTGCTCACCGGAGCCATAGAGCCCGACGCGGTTCTGACAAACATCCTGTCAAGCGATTCCGTGTCAAGACGCGCATGTGGCGATGCCTGCACCATAACCCGGTATAATTTCGTAAAACGGTTGAGGTTCGACGAATAGCTTCCGCCAACATAGCCTGAAAGCACCGAAAGCACATCCGATGGCGACACTCCGGCCTTAAGACATTTTGCCGCGTCCACATCAACCATGAACTGTGGATATTTCGTGTCGAAAGTGGTATAGGCCCGCGATATTTCCGGACACCTGTTAAGCGAATCAATGAAGTTTCTTGTAACCTCAAGCAGTTCCTGAGTTGATCTTCCGGCTCGATCCTGAACATACAGCTCGAAACCGCTGCCTGTTCCATATCCCGAAATCATCGGTTGCTGTGAAGCTCTTACCTGGGCCGAGGCAATATCCGACGTGCGCCGGTATATCTCTTTTATTACCGAGTTTATATCCTGACCCTGCTCTTTGCGCTCATTCCAGTCCTTAAGCCTGATATTGAATGATCCGGCCGATGACGACTGATCATGGCGGGCGCTCTTGCCCGACACCCGCGAATAGATGTTTATCTCCGGGATATTTCTTATTGAATCTTCTATCTGATCCATCAGGCGGTCGGTCTCGGCAAGGCTTGAACCGGGAGCCACCTGCACGTTCAGACTGATAGTGCCCATATCCTCCTGAGGCACCAGACCGGTTTTAGATGTTTCCATGAGCCACCACAATCCGCCAACACCAGCAACAAACAGCACCCCGACAATCCATTTATGCTTCAGCAGAATCATCACACCGTGACGGTATCGGCCGGCAACGGCGGCAAACGAGCTGTCAAAAGCATATCGGAAACGCTCCCTGAATCCGGGGCGACCTGCACCCTTTCGGGCCGGACGCATAAGCAATGCGCTCAAAGCCGGACACAGAGTCATGGCGTTCACCAGTGAAATTCCGACGGCAACAGCCATTGTCAGGCCGAACTGCCGGTAAAAAGTGCCGGCAGTGCCGCCGAGGAAACACACCGGAACAAACACTGCCATAAAAACTGCCGTAGTGGTTACCAGCGCCGCCGAAAGGCCCCCCATTGCCGAAACTGTAGCCGCATAGGGGTTTCGTTCACCTTCGTCGAACCTCGCCTGCACGGCCTCGACCACAACAACCGAATCATCGACCACAGTGCCTATAACAAGCACTATGGCAAACAGCGTGAGCATGTTGAGGGTGAACCCCACCGCATAGAGAAAAGCGAAAGTTCCGATAAGCGAAACCAATATGGAAATCGCCGGAATCAATGTGGCGCGCAGGTCATGAAGAAAAACATACACAACAAGCACCACCAGAACAAGAGCTATCACCAGAGTCTCCGTCACCTTGTCGATCGACGCGTCAAGAAAATCTTTTGTGCTCTGGATATCGGCGAGCACCATTCCGGGAGGAAGGCTCTGACGAATATCGTCAAGAGTGCGGTCAATTTCAGTTATGACCTCATTGGCATTTGACCCCGCGGTCTGGGCGATCATGGCATTAGCACCGGGATGGCCGCTTGTCTGGCTCAACATGGCATAGTTCACCGCTCCCAGCTCGATATCGGCAACGTCCTTGAGCCGCAACACATTGCCGTCAGGAAGCGCCCTGACAACCAGATTGCCGTATTCCTCTGCCTCCTCATGTCGTCCGCGGTATTTCAGCACATACTGAAACACATTAGGCGACTCGGCCCCGAGCGTTCCGGTAGGCGACTCGATATTCTGGTCAGACAGAACCTTGTCGATATCAGCCGGCACAAGGCCATACTGCGACATCCTGTCAGGGTCAAGCCATATTCTCATGGCATACTCCGCACTGAACACATTGACCTCGCCAACACCGGCAATGCGCGATATGCGGGGCTCGATGTTGATTTTCATATAGTTTGTCAGAAACGAAGCGTCATATGTGTTGTCAGGGCTATACAGTGTTATCGACTTGAGTGTGCTGTTCTGGCGTTTTCTTACAGTAACACCGCTTTTCGTCACCTCAGCCGGAAGCAGCCCCTGAGCCGAAGCCACACGGTTCTGCACATTGACAACAGCCATGTCGGCATCTGTGCCCTGGCTGAAATAGATCGTTATCGAAGCCGTACCGGTGTTTGTGGCCGTCGAGGTCATATACATCATATCCTCTACCCCGTTAAGCGACTCTTCGAGTGGCACAATCACACTCTTCATCACAGTCTCGGCATTGGCGCCTGTATAAGTCGCCGACACTCTGACAGTAGGCGGAGCTATATTCGGGAACTGCTCTATAGGCAGCTGCACAAGCCCGATAAGGCCAAGAATCACTATCAGCACCGAAATCACACCTGAAAGAACCGGCCGGTCTATAAAAGTTTTTACAGTCATGGTCTGTTTCATGTTTTACACAAAATTAGCCCATTAAACCTTATCACACCCAACCCGCGAGTTCCATAAGTGACCAACTGCACAATCATGATGTCTAATGCGTTACGCCCATATGCCGCCCTAACATCAAAATTATTACCTTTGCACCGGATCGAATCTGCCACTCAGACCCTTTCTGAAAACGATGTAATCTGAAAAACAATGTAATTTTATTGCAGACTTGTTTTACAAATAAATTCAAAAGGTTTCTTAACTTCGGATAGGTTTCTCGACCTTAAAGACAAACAGGCTATCGTACACAGCGCATTTATCAATGAAAAATCTGTCGGGCTACATAGATCTTGTGTTCTGTATCATCGTGCTCCCTGTCATGATGATGATTTTTCCTGTCGAGCGGTGGTTTCATAACTTCAGGTGGTATGTCACATCGGTCGGAATCTGGCTTTATCTGCTCTATTTTCTCAACAGATTCATAACAGTGCCATGCCTGTTCAAAAACATCCGGAAAAAAATCTATGCCGCGATAATTATCGCCATATCTCTGATTGTCACTTACAAGTTTTCATGTGTCTCGCTATATACCCCGAAACCGAACATACACGACCAGGGCATCGTGCGCATTTTCCCCTCTGTGCTCCACTACCAGCAGACAGTATGGTCGCTGTTCATGATCGTCGAGGCTTTCAGCTTTGCGGTAGGCCTGCTGACCCAGACCAATATCCAGCGGTCACGCCGACGCCAGGTGGAAGCTCAGCGCGACAAAGCTGAGATCGAGCTTTACAAGGCCCAGATAAAGCCTCATTTCATGTTCAACACCCTCAACACTCTCTACGGACTGTTTCTGACCGGCAACGAGAAAGCTCTCGTCTCACTTGAACGGTTTATCTCGATGATGCGCTATATCAACACCTCCTCCATGCGCGACATGGTGCCGCTCAGAGACGAAACCGACTACATCAGGCAATATGTGGCCCTGCAATCGCTGAGACTAAACGAGATGACCACTGTTACTCTCGACATATCGGTCGAAAACGAAGATCTCGCCATACCGCCCATGCTTCTGGTCACATTTGTCGAAAACTGTTTCAAACACGGAGTTTCGCCGGTTGAAAAAAGCGATATAGACATATCGCTGCATGAACAGAACGGAGCTCTGCTTCTCACTACCGGAAACCGCATATTTCCGGTAAAACGCATCGGCGAGCATATGGGAATCGGCAACTGCCGCAAACGCCTCGAACTGCTCTATCCAGACCGGCATGAGTTGTCAATCTCATCGTCGGGCCAATGTTTTTCAGTAAAACTCAGATTAGATTTAACATTATGACAATACGCTGTGTAGCAATCGACGACGAGCCGATAGCGCTAAATATCATTCAGGAATATTGCAGAAAATACGGTAACATCGATCTCAGATGTTTCACATCGCCCGTAGCCGGAATGGAATACGTCAGCGCTGTCAAGCCCGACATTGTGTTTCTTGACATAGAAATGAACTCTCACAACGGCATCACTCTCGCCAACGACATTCCCGACGGCACATGCCTTGTTTTCACCACCGCCTATTCCCAATATGCGGTCGACGGGTTCAATGTCGACGCTGTTGATTTTCTTCACAAACCGATTTTTTATCCGCGGTTTGAAAGGGCGATAGAAAAAGCCCTGAAATGGATGGGCCGCAAGGATGAAGACCGGCGCACGCGACGCGACACAATAACACTTAAAGTTGAACACAAGAACGTAATTGTCAACACCAACGACATTATCTTCATCGAGGCAATGGACAATTATGTAAAAGTGTTCAGAAAAGATCTGCCGATGGTTATGTCGCAGATTACGATGAAAGAGATGGAGACCCTTCTCGGAGCCGACAGGTTCATCCGGGTTCACCGCTCATATATCGTTGCGCTTGAAAACATCGAGCGGTTCTCAAACCGACAGATATTCGTGCATGGTCTCGACCGCCCTATTCCTGTTGGACGAAAATATGCCGGATCAATAAACTCTCTAAACAGTTTTTTCAAACTAAACCCTACCGATAAACTATGAAGAAATTTCTTAATGTGATGCTCATCGCCGTGGCCTCGTCCGTATCGGCGCTGACCTATGCCGGAACACCGGTAAGCGAATCAGAACTGCCAAAAGCCGCAACTGCATTCCTGACAAAACATTTCCCCGGCGACAACATCAGAAAAGCGGAAAAAGATTCCGGACGCCGCGGCATGGAATATGAGGTCGACATGACAAGCGGAGCCGAGATCGACTTTCTTGCCGACGGCGACTGGAAAGAAGTGAAAGCCGCACGCGGAAACGCAGTGCCTGCGGCCATAATACCCACAGCGATATCCGACTATGTTGCCAAAAACTGCAAAGGACTCAGCATAGTTGAAATATCACGCAAACGTGGCGGCTACGAAGTGGAACTGTCAAACGGCACAGAACTGCGCCTCAACAGCGACGCCACACCGATGGCGCCACGCAACGGCGGCAAACGCCCACGCAACAACTGATTTATAGTTCATTGCATCAACAATGCCATGTGTTCAGAGCTCAAAACCTGACACATGGCATTGTTTTATATCACTGCTGCTGTAAAGACTCACACAGCCCTGCCTCCGGCCATCTCCTCGGCCCTTACCATACGCCTGAAAGTGCGGCGAACGGTTTTCCATTTCGGAAAAATCGCCCACGGGCGTATCGGGCTATAGCTTGTCAGAATCACTGTCAGCGACACAATCGCTATGATTAGGAGCCATCCGTAGATCTCCTTCATCGACACCACCAGCGCCTGGGCCTGCACCATTCCATAGAGCTGACCCGGAAGCATATGCGCCAAGTCAGGGTTTGATGCAGTCAGTGCCGAACTGAGCCATGCGGCATTCTTCGCCATGGTGTGACGCAGAAATTCACCTATGATGGCAGGCCCCAGAGTGGCCCCCATAACAGCACCGGTGAAACCGTTGATGGTCAGCGCCTGCGGAAACACCTGAAACGGCAGCCCGCTCTGAACAATCGATGTCAGAAACACAATTGAGATTATCACCGATGCGGCACCGCGGAAAAACAACGGCACAGAAAGCATCTCCTTCTCCACGCCATAGTCGATAAAGAAATAGAACCACCCGAGATAAACAATGGCCAGAGCGAAAGCTATTGCCGTCATGGTCTTGTATCTCCATTTGCGCAACGCGAATGTCAGATAGGTGAAACCGCATCCCGCAAGAATTCCCGCAAACACATACCAGTTCAGATCAATCAGATTGGTCTCGTCGAAACCGAGCACACCGGCGGCATAGGTATGCTCGAAGACATGCTCTGTGGCAATCAGCGTAAAAAATACCAGATAGACACCTGTAG
>CAMWTV010000017.1 GCA_947177215.1 uncultured Muribaculaceae bacterium | reverse complement strand
GCTCCACGGGCTGCTTGAGAACCGGTTTTCGCTGATTGATTCGCTGTGTCAGACTTACTATGAATCGCAAGGCACGAAGACCGAAAGAAAGGCGATAGTCGATAAAGTGAAATGCGAAATCGAATCGGTGAGAACAGATTCGTTTTCTGAGATGGAAAAGGCGGTGAACGACTGCCGTGATAATCTTCTGGTGAAGGTCAGAGACAGATATCCCGACATAAGAATGGAAGAGTATCAGCTTCTGGTGTTTCTTGCAGGCGGACTGTCGACACGCACAATAAGTCTGCTTCTCGGTGAGTCGGTCGATGTTGTGTATAAACGGAAATCGCGCCTGAAATCGCGTTTGAAGGCACTTGTGGCGGCTACTTGTCCTGATGTGATGGCGGTTTTCTGACATGAATTTACGTGTGGTCAGAATTTTTTAGATTGGACTGCTATATTGGATTGACTGATAGGGCGATATAAAACGCGCGGTCAGACTTCTGTTTTGGATTGAGAGCGCTTTTGTGAGTAATTTTGCAGCATAAATCTTACTCATATGAACGCTAAATTTTTCATCGCCGTTGTGACCGCGTTTCTATTTGCTGAAACCGGTCTGGCGCAAAGTCAGGAGGCTGCCGACAGCCTCGCCCGCGAGTTGCAGGAGGTGGTTGTGACCGCGAAGCAACCGGCCACAAAACTTGTAGGCAGCACACTTGTCTCAACCATAGCCGGATCGAATCTCGCCGACCTTGGCAACGCTCTTGATGTGCTTGAACAGTTGCCGATGATCAAGGTGAATGACAATGCCGTCAGTGTGATCGGAAAGAGCGATATAGAGATCTATATCAACGGCAGGCCGATGCGCGACGAGCAGGAGCTGCAGCAGATCCTGTCGTCGGATATGAAGAAGGTGGAACTGGATATGGCTCCCGGAGCGGCTTACGCAAGCACTACCGGGGCGGTGCTTATGATTACAACCAGACGTAATTTTGTCAGGGGGCTCTCGGTTACCGACCAGTTCAAGCTTCAGCGGCGGCGCAGATGGTCGGTGATGGATTATCTGGATCTGAGCTACCGGACAGGCAGCTGGGAGGTGTTTGTAAACGGAACGGTGAATCACGACAATTCACTTGCAACCGGATCTACAACAAACACACTTGTGTATGAAGGCAAACCGACTGTTGTAGGGGGGAGCCAGCGCAACGCCTATCCCACGACAACGGGAGTTGTGAAGGGTGGCTTCAATTATGCCGGAGGCGCGCAATCGTTCGGCGCATATTACCGCTATAATCCTGAGCGCGGCGACTTCAACAACTCAGGAACCGAGTGGCTTGACAACGATCCGGAGATCAGACGGGAGATAGACAGGCGTATAAGATCGCACAGCCATCTTGCATCGGCCTATTACGAAAACCGATTCGCCGGCAAATATCTGCTGCATTTCGACGGTGATTTTCGCCGGTCGATAGGCAGGAACTGCATTGCGACAACCTATCCGGCATCCGGCAATCAGGATGTAGAATCGGCCGATAGGCGTGAATCGACTTTATGGGCCGGCAAACTATATATGAAATTCCCGCTCTGGAGCGGAGATCTTACAGTTGGAACACAGGACAGTTATACACACACGTTGCTCGACTACCGTATGCTTAACGCCCAGGTAGAAGAGTATATCCCTTCGTCGTTGACAGAGGCAAGGCAGACTTCTGCCGCATTGTTCGCGTCGTGGTCGCGCATGTTCGGCAAGTTCACTCTTTCAGCCGGGGCGAGATATGAATATGTTGACTATGATTTCACGGTTGACGGCATATGTGACCCGGATGTCAGCCGACGCGATCATCTGCTTACACCCGATGTTTCATTAGGCTATATGTTCAACGATGAATCGCAGATAAACCTCAGTTATAAAATGGCAACAGTAAAGCCTCCGTATTCACAGCTTACGGGTTCGCTCGGATATGTCGGGATGCATGAAATTGAAGGTGGCAATCCGGCTTTGCGCGATGAGAAGATGCACGATGTTCAATTGTTCGGCATGTGGAAAGGTTTTATGCTTCAGGCCGATTTCACCCGTGCGCTTGATACATACGCATATGTGAAACAGCTTTATCCGGCCGGCAATCTCCAGTTGCTGATGCATCCGGTAAACATCGATGTCTCGGCTGTGAGCCTCTATCTTGTCTGGAGCCGGCCGGTGGGGCGGTGGACTCCTGAGGTTACTTTCGGAATGTATCGCCAGTGGCTCACTCTCGACGGCACAAGCCACAACAAGCCGATCTGGTCATATTATTTCGACAATACATTCTCGTTGCCCCACGGATGGATGATAACCGCCAATATAGGCGGACGCACTCAAGGCGACATGCACACCAACCGATTCGACAGAACATGGTTCACGGCAGACGCCTCTGTGGGCAAAACGTTTCTCAACAAATCGCTGACCGTAAAACTGTCGGCTACCGATATCTTTGACACAGCCAACAATGGCTGGACTATGAACACCTGTGGAGTATTTGTAGATAAGCGCCAAAGCTATGACCATCGCGGTGTCTCGCTCAACGTTATCTACAATTTCCAGCCTCAAAAAAGCAGATACAAAGGTTCTTCGGCGGCGCAGGCTGAGATGAACCGGCTTTAAAATTGGCCGGGAGAAGAACAAAGGTCTTCTACGAATCCGGTCAAAACAGAAGCGTCCCCGAAAGTTTTTGTGTATAACTTCCGGGGGCGCTTCCTGTGGCTTAAAGGTATAGCTACATGGAGTTAAATGCTCATGACATTACGAAGAAATCATCATTTCCGTTCGAACTGCTCGATGTCATCATCGTGGAGGTTCGTGCCAAGCTGAATCTCAATGATTTCAAGCTCAGTCAGAGCTTTGACGGCATGGAGCTGACGCTTTGCAATCGGGATTGTCTGGCCGGGAGATAGCTCGAAGGTATCACCGTCGAGAACCATCATGCCTTTTCCTTTGACCACAGTCCATATTTTTGACCGGTGGTTGTGAAGCTGGCCGTTGATGCTTTTGCCTGATTTTATGGTGAGGCGTCTGGTCAGTGAATTTAATCCGTCGTGTGCTGAAGTGCTGTCGATTGTGCGGAATTCGCCCCAGCTACGTTCCTCGAATCTCGGTCGGGTATCTATTGCGGCCAAGACATCTTTCAATGGCCCTGCCATGTTACGGCCCGTAACAAGAATTCCGTCGTGTGAGGCAGCTACGGTAATGTTATCCGTGCCAAGGCATACAACTGGGATGTCAAGCTCGTTCACAACCTTAGTGTCATTGCATTGTGAAATTATGCAGTTCGTTGCATTGTGTTCGATATGACCGGCCAGTGCGTCCCAGCTGCCAAGGTCTTTCCATTCTCCTTTGAACGGAACCACGCCGATCGATTCTGCTTTCTCAACAACTTCGTAATCGAAAGAAATTTTGGGCAGCTGAGAATAGCGGTCGAGAACAGAGGAGTATTCCGATGTTCCGAGAATTGCTTTGACTTTGTCGGTGACATAGCCGAGACGGAAGGCGAACACACCACCGTTCCAAAGGCCACCTCTGCCGATGATCTCCTTAGCCTTGTCGACCGAAGGTTTCTCGACGAAACTCATTACGCGCATTATGCTGTTACCGGCCTTCTCCGGAAGGATGTATCCGAAATTTGACGAAGGTGACTCCGGTTCAATGCCCATCAATACGATGTCAAGGTCACTGTTTTTTACAGCAGTCCCCATTTGGTTTACAACTTCAAAATATCCCGATTCCGTGAACTGGTCGCACGGCAGCACTACAACAACCTCATCATCAGGGCAGTTCTGCTCAGAATGGAGATAGGCGCATGACAGGGCTATGGCCGGGAATGTGTCGCGCCGCATGGGTTCGATTACGGTCTGCAACCTGTTGCCGAACTGGCTGATGATAATCTCCTTCTGATTTGAGGAAGTGGCAATTACCACGTCGGCGTCGATAACACTTTCCGTAATCTGCCTGACAACACGTTGTGTCATGGATTCTTTGTCGCCCGAAGGCGATGTAAGAATTTTCAGGAATTGTTTCGAGCGGCAGTCGTTGGAAAGAGGCCACAGACGCTTTCCGGAACCGCCTGACAGTAAGATGACTTTCATGATGTGTGTGATAAGATCGATTATCGCTCGGCTCTCATGGGGTTATTCAGGAAATCCTCGTAAGCGAGACGAATGCCGTCGGCAAGCTCGGTCTTGTAAGTCCAGCCGAGTTTTGTGGCTTTCGATACATCGAGGAGTTTCCGGGGCGTGCCGTTTGGACGGGTGGTGTCCCAGTTGATTCTGCCATTATAGCCGATGACCTTTGCCGTCAGTTCAGTCAGTTCCTTTATTGTCAGCTCCTTGCCGGTTCCGGCATTTACTGTCTCGTTTCCGGAATAGTTGTTCATCAGGAAAACACAGAGGTTGGCGAGGTCGTCGACATAGAGGAACTCACGGAGCGGAGATCCGTCGCCCCAGCAAGTCACTTCTTCCAGCCCGGCCTCTTTCGCCTCATGAAACCGACGGATAATGGCCGGAAGAACGTGGCTGTGTTCCGGATGATAGTTGTCGTTGGGGCCATATAGGTTGGTTGGCATCACAGAGATATAGTCTGTGCCATACTGGCGGTTGAGGTATTCGCAGTATTTCAGGCCGGAGATTTTCGCCAGGGCATAAGCCTCGTTTGTCTGCTCAAGCGATGAAGTCAGCAGGCATGACTCCGGCATAGGCTGCGGCGCCATGCGCGGATAGATGCACGACGAGCCGAGAAATTCAAGCTTTTTCACCCCGTTGCGCCATGCGGCGTTGATCACGTTCATCTCCAGCATCATGTTGTCATACATGAAGTCGGCAAGGTGGTTCTGATTGGCGATGATGCCTCCGACCTTGGCGGCGGCAAGAAAAACATATTCAGGTTTTTCAGCGGCGAAGAAGTTGTTTACAGCCTGCTGATTGATGAGGTCGAGTTCCTTGTGGGTGCGGGTGACTATGTTTGTATATCCCTGACGCTGCAATTCTCTGACTATTGCAGAGCCGACCATCCCGCGATGGCCGGCAACGTAGATTTTAGAATCTTTCTCCATCATTTCACAATGCCTTTTTCGAGATATTCGGCGAGGTTCATCTTGACAGTCTCTCCGGCACGCTCGACGGCAACCTTTGCCATGTCGGCATCGACCATCAGATTTACAAGCTGCTCGAAAGATGTTTTCTTTGTCGGATCCCAGCCGAGTTTCTGCTTTGCCTTTGTCGGGTCGCCCCATAGATTGACAACATCGGTGGGACGATAGAAATCAGGCGACACCTCGATTACTGTCTTGCCGGTTGCCTTGTCGATACCCTTTTCATTCTCACCCTCGCCCACGAACTCCAGTTCTATTCCGGCGCGACGGAAGGCATACAGGCAGAACTCACGCACGGAGTGCTGTTCGCCGGTTGCAATCACGAAGTCTTCCGGTTCCGGCTGCTGGAGTATGAGCCACATACATTCAACATAGTCTTTTGCATAGCCCCAGTCGCGGAGTGAAGAAAGATTTCCCAGGAGCAGTTTGTCCTGTTTGCCCTGTGCTATGCGTGCGGCTGCGAGGGTTATCTTGCGGGTAACGAATGTCTCGCCGCGGCGTTCTGACTCATGATTGAAGAGGATGCCGGAGCAGGCGAACATGTTGTATGCCTCACGGTATTCCTTGACAATCCAGAATCCATAGAGTTTAGCTACCGCGTAAGGGCTATAGGGGTGGAACGGAGTCTTTTCATTCTGCGGAACTTCCTCAACCTTGCCGTAAAGCTCTGATGTGGATGCCTGATAGAAACGGCATGTTTCGGCAAGTCCGCACTGGCGGATTCCTTCGAGAATACGAAGCACACCGGTAGCATCGACATCGGCGGTAAACTCCGGCGAGTCAAAGCTGACCTGCACATGGCTCTGTGCGGCGAGGTTATAGACCTCATCGGGCTTTACCTTGTTCAAGACCTGAATTATTGACATCGAGTCACCGAGATCGGCATAGTGCAGATGAAAATTGGGGTGACCTTCGATGTGTGCTATACGTTCACGGAAGTCAACCGACGAACGGCGGATTGTGCCGTCTACGTCATATCCCTTGTCAAGGAGAAATTCGGCGAGAAACGACCCGTCCTGACCCGTAATGCCTGTGATTAAAGCGGTTTTCATTATTGAATTGTTTGTTATTGTAGTTTTCCTATATCTTCAGTTGCTGCTCAGTTTTGGCCCATACACCCAAGGGAATGTTTTAGAGAGTATCAGTTCACCGAATTTAATCGGGTAGCGCATTATATCGAAGAAATATCCCGATGGAACACCGTTTTTCCGGTATGCCCTGTAATGATCCATGATGATATTCTTATGGCTCAAAAAGCCGTTTGTCGAGGCTCCTCCCTGACGCATTGTAACAAAGTCCATCGGTATGTAGCGTGTCCTTATGTTGTTGAGATATATCAGCCGCAGCATATTTTCAAAATCGGCTGCGATTTTGAATGAGATGTCAAATGTGCCATATTTTTCATAACACTCACGACGGCAATAGAAGGTTGGATGAGCCGGCTGGTAGCCGAACACCATCATCCAGCTTTGGAAAAAGCGTGATGAATAATAGCGGACACACTTGGTCAGATCCGTAGGCGCTACAAAGTGGATGTCGCCATACACGGCATCGATCTCATTCCGGCTGAATTCAAGAGCTATCTCAGACAACACAGAGGGGCGTGAATAAAAATCGTCGGAATTAAGAATTCCCACAATATCCCCCGAGGCCATTTTCAGCCCCTTGTTCATCGCATCATATATGCCTTTGTCTCGTTCGCTTATTATCTTTAATCTTCCGTCATATTTCTTCTCATATTCCCGGCATATGGCGACAGTGTTGTCGCTCGACATCCCATCGACTATGATATGCTCAAAATCAGGATAGGTTTGAGACAGAACGCTTTCCAAGGTGTCACGAATCGTTCCGCCACTGTTATAAGTAGCGGTTATGATTGATATTTTCATGATGGGTTTTAAGAAATTTTGCCGATATGAACTTCAGCAGTTCAATGATTTAAAGACAGCAGTCAATTAGAAATATTTCTTGTTGATATTCTTTCAGCGAAGATGCCTTTGTATACGCCAAACGGTTGTAAATCGTTGTTGGCAACAGAGCCTACGCACAACACACTATGAGATTTTACTGTAACTCCGGGACAAACAGTAGTCTTTGCGCCTATCCACGCGCCGTCTTCTATAATTATGGGTTTTACTATCAGATCGAATGTCGTTTTTTTAAAATTATGATTGCCGCATAGGAGCATGGCTCCCTGACTGATACAGCAATTTGATCCTATAGAGACCTTGGCAAGATTGTCAATCCATACATCCTCACCAATCCAAGTATAATCGCCAATATCCAACATCCACGGATACTTCACCGATACTCCGGGTTTCACCACTACACCTTGTCCGATTTTAGCGCCAAACCGCCGAAGCAGCCACACCTTAAGACCATTCACCGGATTCAGGTGTGACTTCAACAACATCGCATTCACAAAATACCAGAGCAATCGTTTGAGTTTTCCTCCTCCCGGCTCATACCAAGAATTGTCATATCTCGCCAAATCGCATTGTAAGTTATTCATATTTAATTTATGCTGTGTGTCAACTCTTTGAATTAAAGTCGTTCATGTATAGTGTGGCGCTTGAGGCTTTTATGGTAAGTGTCGTGTAAAACATGATTTTCATTGAAGTTGCTTAATGCATTCCAGATATGAGGTCTCTCCTCATCTTTAGTCAAATCGCAAGCAAAGAAATTCTTAATGATGGAGAGGCTCAACGCCGTGCCGCCGTTCGATTCGCAGCTCAGTCGTAAACGAATTCCGGTTTTTCAGCTTCTCCAGAAAGCCATTGATAGAGGCGATGCATTTTGGCTGCAACCTGATCAGCAGCGAATGAACGAAGTATGAAGTCGCGGCCGCGACTTCCCATTGCCAATCGTTCTTCATCACTCATCGAATAAAGCTCGTCAATTACAGCGGCAATAGTTTCCGGAGCGTTGTCGCACCACCAGCCACAACGCTCCGTGTTTAGGCTTTCCCAAGGTGTACCTAACGATGCCATAACTGGGGTGCCTACAATCAAAGCCTCAGGGATAATCATTCCAAAGTTCTCCATATCGCTCGGCACAAACAGCGCGTCAATCATGGCAAGCTGCGCATACTTGTCAAAACCGTTGAGAAAACCGAGA
The DNA here is from genome assembly GCA_947177215.1 of uncultured Muribaculaceae bacterium. GTDB lineage: Bacteria > Bacteroidota > Bacteroidia > Bacteroidales > Muribaculaceae > UBA7173. The sequence goes on along the minus strand of CAMWTV010000017.1, from coordinate 11,585 downwards.
AAATGAACGCGGTCAGCTATGCCAAGACATTCTGCCTCCGATTTTAGGAATCGTTCGTAGTTGTCATCACCTTTGCCTATGATGAATACATTCAGATCCCTCACCGTGGCTGATGCCACCCCATAAAGAAGGTTTTCAACCTTCTTTATGGGGTGTAACCTTCCAAGGAATGCTACACCCATGAAAGGGGACGACTTTGCATACCGGGCTTTGAACAATTCATCAACAAAATCGGGAACGGCAACCGGATTGCCAATTACTGCAATAGGGCCTTGATAACCGAGCAGACGGATATTCTCCATCTCCTTCTGACATGTGGCATGAATGCATGAGGCTTCACGTATGTCGCGATTGAACCATAGTTTGCGCATCGACCACTTTTTCCACGCACTGCGAGCAAGAGCCTCGGGATACAGCATTCCATGAGGAGTGATAATATATGGCTTCTTTTCTCGTCTTGCGTGTGCACATGTTTCATGAACTATATACTGCCACATCCCGTTAGTATGGTATAAGTCATATTGGGTGCTATTTAGCCATTTGTTGAGGTTCCTCGAGTAGTTGATCGGCCCAATCCCGTCATTTGGATAACACTTATTCCATTGTTCTTCAATCCCTAAAAGTCGATCATCGTTATCTCTTAGAGAGGGAGAAAGAATATCGACATCGACTCCACTGCCATTTAATGAGCTAATAAGGTCGTATGTGCAGGTCGCTATTCCACCGAATTTAGCACCTAATCCTTCGATAGTGTGAAGTATCCTCATATATCTGATGTTAAGTTGTTATCGCTATATGCTTTTATTGATCAACCATGGTGGCTCCACCCGTTGGCCTGAGATGATTTTAACGAAATAGTCGGCGGCGGCTTCACCGCTGATATGCTGTAATGCCCATTTGCGAATGGTATTCCTATCTGATTCAGACAATCTTCCTTTCTTACTCCATGCAGTGATAGTTTTAACCGCGTTCTCATTATTGAATGAACAACCTCTTGTTTCTCCATCGATCAATATTGAAGCTCCGCATGCATTAGAGCAGAGCACGCGGGTGCCCGCTGACAAAGCCTCATTCACAACGGCTCCCCATCCATCGTATAGGCTTGGGAGGACAAGGTAGTCATATTCTGCCATCTTGGCTTTAGCGACGTTATTCGGCAACCTTCCGAGCAATTCTATTTTAGGATTAAGCTTTGACAACTTAATACATTCATTCTGTAAAGGCCCGTCTCCGATTATGGTGAACTTTGATATTCCGTTCCAGTCGCTTATATTCTCCAATAGCCATATTATATTCTTATTTGCGTCCAACCTGCCAACGTATAACAATTTGCTAATCAGGGTGCTATCTGGGGGGGGAGACCCATGGGGCTATAATGGTCTCGTTCTCATCGTTATTCAGTGTCTCGCAGAAATATCTGCTTGCTGCTTCACCGCTGATATTCTTATTAGCCCATTGTTGGTTTTCCACTCTTTCTTCCGCTGTTAACGGGCCTCTACATAGCCAAAACTTGAGTTTATTGCGTAAATCATCCGGATCCTTCAGCCGGAAACACCCCCCACGCTTATCATTATCAAGTAGAATGCCTGCTCCGCACATGTCCGAACAAAGAACACGTGTGCCTTTACCCAAGGCTTCGTTCACCACAGCGCCCCAGCCGTCGAAAAGACTCGGCAGAACCAAAAGGTCACTTTGGGATATTAAACTCATTACATCTTCGTTGGGCAGGACTCCCAGATGCGATATAGACTTATGACCGTCTATCTTCTCCTTCAGTTCAGGGAGAAGAGGCCCAGTCCCGACTATTAGGAATTTGTTAAATAGATTCTCGTTTTCCAATGCCGTATCAACGAGAGTCAATATGTTCTTGCGCTCATCAATTTTTCCGACAAAAATCAGATTTGGTTTGTTGCTTGATCCATGATTGTGATTAGGCGTGATTACCTGTTCCGTGAAATATCCCCACTGGTGAAGTTTCCGTTCTGAGAATCCTGCATTTTTATAGCATAACATGCCCATGTTGCCAGTAGTGAAGAAGTGCCGTATATGGTTGCCGTATCTCAGGAATAGCCAGCGATATTTCAGATGGCGAAGTTTACCTTTCAATCCGGTCCAATCATATGGTTCTGCCATTACAACGATTGCACAATCCAATGCCACTGCACGCTTAAACGCACGATAAACCAAAGGATATGCATCAATTCCGGAAAAAACATTGATGGTTTCCTCAACAGATAAAAGCTCCTCAACTTCATCCGGCGACGGACTCACCAATATTTTCGCCTCACCCATCGAGGGAATTTCCCACTTCTCCGTTACGCGTTGAGAGTCAAGTCCCTCCTCTGCGACCAGCGTCACATCATGATTACTGGCCAGTGCCTTGATAAATGCCGACTGATGGATACTGACTATGTTCTGCCAAAATACGAATTTCATAAGTTTTATATGTTTGTATGATGACTGCGTTCATCCCCGAATGAGTCTTTTTGTAAATGAATGCTCAATAACTGCTATAAAGCGTTGATAGATATAGGAAAACAGGTATGAACCGGCAAAGAATAACGCGATGTATATCAGATTTTTTTCGACAGATGTATAGAAGGGGAAATGGATCAGGTACAATTCATAACTTATTGAGCCGGTAAAGAGTAGGAATCGGGATGAGGGGAAAGATTTCAAACCGTATAACGCGAACATTACCGAAACTGCGTAAGGGAGATTGATCAACAGCTGTATCAAGTCATATAACATCGAGCCGTAATATTCCGCCCTGACATATGGAATTTGTTTTATAGCCAGGAACATGGTGCCGATTACGAATGTCAGGCATGCGATTGATGCCGGACGCAGGAGAATTTTGGGAACGGTTGCATTACGCAATCGGGAAGGGGAAATGGCTGAATGAGAGAGGGCTACTCCAAACAGAAAACTAAATGACTGAGGTGCTTCAAGTTCGCCGCCAATAAAAAACAAGCCGACCGACAGCAATGTCATGATCCACAGCCGGTAAGGAGGCGCGGCGACGGATGCGAGCCAAAATATCAGATAGCATTTTATTATGAAAGCTATATACCAGTACGAAGTACGCAATCCCAGTAAATTCAACGCCCAGCTTAGTGGGGAGGTGTTATGATTGAAGACCGCGAGCGCGATGAATACGAAGCTGTATGGTAGCAGCACTCGCAGAATCTTTTTCCGCCAAAAATGCCGCAAGCCGTGTTTTCGGAACGACTCGTTTAGACCATAGCCCGACAAAATCAGGAAGAGCGTCACTCCGGTGCTTGCGAGTGGGTTGAGCGCCACTATGCCCATGACTCCCGATATATGTCCGACAAGAATCATCAGTATCGCGACTCCGCGCATTGAATTTGTAAATGGAAAACTAAGCAGCTCGCCAGAATCTGCCGAAAGCTTGTTTGTCCGAGTAATGACGGAAAGCAAGACTAAAACCGCAACCGTTACGGAAATAAGAACAATATCGGTCATAAATTGGTGTCGGATTGGTGCTCAGACCTTATGGGAGTTGGAATAATGTGACTCAATTTCGGACATGACCTCGAACCAGACGTCGCTGTTGAATCGCCGCGTCACTTCTCCAGACTGGTTGGCAAACAGCAATAGTTCGGATTCAGGCCTTTCTGCAATCTCTTTCAACCCGCGCCTTAGGCTCTCTGAGTCGTCGCCAATTTCCATGTAGGCGATTCCTTCAAGCTGAGGGTAGTGGATTGTCGATACTACTATTCTGTTGTGAAGCAGCGCCTCTATGATTTTCGAGGGGAAATTGCAGGCATTCTCGGGCATGGCGGGGTTACGCGTGCTAAGCTGGAACGTACACTTGTGTAGGAGGTCGAGATATGAGTTGTAGCCCAGTGGGCCGTGGTAGATTATGTTATCGAAACGGGCCGCGTAGTCCTTAATAACATCCTCCCCCTCCAATATCCTGCCGGATATGTGAAGAACGCACTCCGGCATCATGCTGAACGCTTTTAGGACTGTCTCTGTCATAGCTATCGTGTTGCTAATCACACCTGACAGCAGAAAATCCATTGTCGGCTTCTCGACAACCGGATGTCCGGGGGCACCAGTCGGCACTACTCCGGGCAGCAACCTTATGTTCGGAATCTTTACTATGTCGGTGGGAGATAGACTGATAACACCGTTGGAGGTGTTGATTAATTTTAGGAACCAGTAGTTCTGTTCCTTTCTGCTTACGGGAGGAGTAAAGTCAAGGAGTATGATGTTTCTTGATACCGACGGCTTGAGTAGCATCAGTAATAGATAGAGGAACCCGTTGAGCATATTCAGATTGTAGAACCACACGGAGTCCTTTCTTCCTATTCGTCTGAAAACAGACCACTGTTCCTTTAATACGGCTATTTTCCGTAATAATCCGCCTTTGCGCCGCCAGTCGGAATAAACCACCTCGTAGCCCTCCTCTATGTCGACGTCTTGGTCTATCGGGCCGCTGACGTTTACGGGAATGAGAGAAAACACCCGGTCGAACCCGCCGCCCCGGATTAGATTCCTAGAAAAATTGGCCGCGGCAAACGAGAGATTGTATTTCCTGACAGTCTCGTCGGGAAGCACGAAAGTTTGGAAGATCCTCATTTTGAATATGAATTATATAGAGTCACCGCAGCATCTTTCAAATACTTCAACACAATCAGGATGAGAGCAAGGAGCAAGTATTTCGCCGGGGACGGGAGGGTAAAATACTTATTAAGCGCCATTATGATTATTTGGGAGAACGAAAGTATTATGAAAGTCTCACGGCCTACAGAAGCAAGAATTTTTGACAGCCACGCACAATGCCTGTCAATCAACACTGATATTGAATCGAGAAAAAAGATACCCGCAAACGCCCCGAGGGTAACCGGAAGCAGAGGGAGACATATATTGCGGGCCATGTCAAGATGACAATAAAGGGATACCACAAAAGTCGTTGCCAACATCACCGTCATTATCAATATGTTGGTTATCCGCAATCTCGTTGTGTGATTTTTTAGTAATCCTCCGGCTATGATAAAAAAGGCAGCATAAGGTGCAGTCGATAAGTTCCAAGGCAAATGGCAGTCAAAACGGCAGAATGTGGCGCTTACCGCAGCGAGTGCTACGGCAAAACCGATTACAGCCCACTTATTGTTTATTAACATGACCGCCTTAGCTATTATCAATGCCGCGAACAGAACTGGGACAAACCATAAAGCGAAATCGCCCCATCCCCGGGCCCAAGAGAGCTGCCCAAGATCAAAGACGTGAATGACGGTAAAGCATAGGGCTGAATAAATTATAAACGGCTTACCAAGGCTTACTGATTTCTTCAAAAAGAAGTGCCACAGGTTTCCACGACTCCAATCGGTATTCATACCCGAAAGAAAAAAGAACAGGGGCATATGGAAAGTGAAAATCCATGAATTAACCGGCGCGGGGAGTGCAGAGTGGCCCGCAACCATAAGAATTATGGCCAGTCCTTTGGATATGTCAATCCAGCGAATCCGATTACGTCTTTTAGCAAAAGCTACTTCTTCTGCCATATAATATCATTCCTTTCCGATTTTGTTATCCCTATATACGGAGTTAATATATTCACAATCAGGAATATACTCAGGAGAATATTTTTGTTGATAGATAAGGAAGGCTATGGTATAGGTCATTAATGGATATAATAATTGTGTTGAATCATAAGGCCTTTGAAGCATTCCGACAATAATAATAAGCCATATCGAAGCAAACTTTTCGTCATGCCTGCCAAATTTGAATATCAAATAAAGCGGTGCATATGTAATAAAAGCACCAATCAGGCCATCCGAAGCCCAATTCAGAAAGAAATTTGCACCTACAAAGCCATATGATTGTGCAATTTCTGGGCTTGCAAGGGTTCTCGCTCCAATGCCAAAAATGGGATAATCGCAGAATATATCCCAACATCTTCGGAATAACATTGATCTATTGTCACCAGCGAATGAACCGGTTGTTTCATCGAATTGAAAACGTCCAAAGATAGCATTGTACATATCCTGATTTGATGAAGAAACTATTCTTAGAGCGATATATATCAAAGTTACCAGTAGAATCAGTTTCCAGGTTTTTTTTCTATAGAATACAAGAAGATATAGAGCTAATTGTATGAAATATGCTACAGAGGCCGTTGAAACAAGGCCGATAATTAAGACTGCTTCAATCAACTTGTTATCGAAACATATTTTATTTATTAGAATTGCAAACATTCCCCAGAAAGCAAGGGCGCCGGGTTCATCGAAGAAGCCGGCATTGCGGACTAATCCTCCTATATAAGTATTTGTAGTAAACAGGCCAAAGAAGTATCCGGGTCTGCCATCTAATTCTATGAACCTATAAATTGGATGCAATATTCCAATAAGAACAAGAATCACACCAAGTGTTCCACATACGATTTGGAGTGACAGCCAGCCATTGTATACCCGGGCAAGCCCTTTCCAGTCATGAGAGTTGCTTTGAATCCTTAGCAGCAAGAAAGTGATTGCGAGCAGGAAAATACGAGTGTAATACGATGAATCAAAATGAATCATCGAATAAAAGAACCATCCTACTACTTGGAAAATAATGCATTTTGAAATAGGAGAAGGCACAATGCCACCGCGATGGAACAATACGAAAATCGAACAAACGGCAAATAGTACCAAATAGTTTATCTGATAGTTGGGAAGCCATCCTAATAGAAAGAAAACACAAGGCCAACCGGCAATTAATGCGAAGAAATATATCGCATTCTCAAAACTGATATATGATTTAATTGATTCAATCATTACCAAACTTAAGTATTGAGGTATATATTTCTTTTAAAGTTTGTGCATTGTTTACCTTATTATGTCGTTCAGAAGCAACTGCTATTTCAGATGAACTTAATTCCTTAAAATCATCTTTTTCAAATAGCGCAATAACAATTTGAGCAAGCTGTTCAATCTCTTCGTAACGATATAAAAAACCGGTTGCATTATCAGCAATCAAGTTTGGAGTTCCACCTACATATGAAGCAACTGTAGGCACTCCGAGAATCTGAGCCTCGCATAGGCTGTTTGGCGAGTTTTCAATGGCAGAGGGCATCACATAAACGTTTGCATCCAAAAAAGCCTGCTTCATTTCTATTTCCGATAATTGGCCTAGAAATTCAACGCTATTTTCAAGTTTCATTTTTTTTACCAATCTTCTTAAATAAAGATGGTAACCTTGCATCCTTATAAGCGAGTTGAAATCATTGTTCATCACACTGCTTCCACAGAATCTCACAATAGTATCTGGATAATGCCTTAAAATTATCGGTAGAGCCTTTATCATCTGGTGCGCGCCTTTTAATGGGCTTCCACTATTGCTCACAAAAATGGAATGACGCTTGCATCTAGACAAATCCCATTTTGGTTCTTCATAGAAACTGTCTCGCAGAGTCTCATTCATAAAAAAATATCTAAGCCCAGGATTAATGGAGATCGCGTGACTTTTGTCCCAATCTGTTCTTCCTACCACATAGCATATGTTTTTCAAGACATATTCTTCGCACTTAGCACGCAATTTAAAGGAATGCTTAGAATTAAGAATAAAAGTACCTTTGAAAAAATCAAGAGGAGTGATATTCAAAATTTTGTCTTTGAAAGACAGCCCTCCATCGGCATATCGGGCGTATGGTATCGCAAGACCCTGAATATTTGCAACAATAGGAACTGTTTTTTCGTTAGCTTCACATACAGCTGAAGCCAATGAGTATTCAGTGCCATGTAAATGGATGATATCGGGAATAAAATCGTTAATAGCTCTGCGGCAATAATCAATTTGTTGTGAACTAATTCGCGACATATCCGCAGATGGAATTAGATAATAGGTAATACCTTCAACAATGTGCTTTTCAAATTTGTTGCCATATGAATATACAAGTACCCCCAATTCCAAATCCGGAATGACATTTATAGCGGTGATAGCCGATGAATATAACCAGCCGCAATGGGCAGGAGGTATTTTCCCCAAGTGTTTAGACAAAGGGGGAAATTCTACTAACGAAGTCCAAAGGATTCTCATCATGATTTAGGTCTAATTGGAAGCTCCGGAGATGAAATTTCTACATTTTTGTTTCAGAGCATCTGCCAGTTGTTTCCAGGATTCCTTATTGGCAGGATGATTGGCATTGTTTATTGGAAAACTTGTCTCAAATTGAGGTGATAAAATACCATTATCAACCTTTACTATATTGAATAGCTCACGAAGCCCACCCAAACGACAAGTGCTTGCCTCAACATCTCCGCCCTTCTCCAAGTAAATCACCGAGGTCTCAACTCCCAAACATGGCAGAGCGCAGTGAATTCGGGATGTCACCACTAATGCTGCCCGGGCATACTGTTTCACTAAGCGTTCCGCTTCTTCAAGACGACTCTGTTCCGTGGGAAACATGGTCTTGTATGACATGTCCTCTTGTGTAACATATGTAGAATTCATAACAAAATCCCGTCCAAAGACTCTTGAATATTCCTTATAATAAAGAGCTGTCTTGAATAATTTGCTTACGAAGTTTCTACCATAATGGAGTCTAAGTTGCTTGTTGCGATAGAGCTTTAAAACATCCAGAGGGTGCAAAAGCGTTATTGAAGTCGCTTTTAATATATGCAGAAAGTCTAATTTACCGTTATAAATGGGGTCGACAATATAGGTCTGTTTTCCCTTTTTAGTAGAACGATATTTTTCACCAAGAGTAAGAGTCATACACCCGGAGAAATAAGCTTCTATACCATGTTCCTTTAACATATTCATGGTATTTATGTCTCTACATCCAATCGGTTGATGTTCTTTAAGATATTGTAGGCTAGGCGCTGATAATAAATCGGATTTTACCCCACTGTTAATATGGAATGCGACAAAAAGAGGGGTGATTAACTTGGATGGCGGCCAATTCGCAGGATTATGCATATACCATCCGTTCATTATCACTTTACATGGTTCGCCATCATAGTTGCTGAGATCCTCGTCTCTATCAATATAGCCGTCTATCTTAGGAAGAAACTGAGATGAGGCAAGAGCCTGAACATAGTCACCGATGTTAACACCTGATATATTGGGATACTTGGAAACTGCCAATAATTTATATTGCATAGTTTTAATTGCCTTAAAGAATTTATGAACAGAAGTTGATACGTTATTTAAGAATATTATTGTACACTCTTAGGATTTGTGGTCCATAATTTTCTACAGAGAATTTGTCTTGTACGAATTCTTGTGCAGTCCTGATAATACTATGTAAATCTTCCCTGGCAGTCCGCTGTAATGCTTTCGCACATTCATCCATGTCATCAAACAGAAGTCCTGTCTTATTGTCGAATACGAAGTCTGTTGTTCCTCCAGAGTTACGAGCTATAACTGGACAGCCATAAAACATTGCCTCAATAGATACACGACCTAAACCCTCATGCAGAGAACACATCAAAAATGCTGTGGCCTTTCTCATATAGTCTCTAACATTATTTGTGCGGCCGATAAATTCAACAGAATTATTCAGCCCGGTTTCTGCAATAATATCATCCAGATGTGACTTATACTTTGGATTTGCTTCTCCGATGATTTTTAATTTATATCCCTTATCGGCTAAGCCAGACTTGGCAAAAGCTGATATGGCAAATCCACATCCTTTTTGCTCTGTCAATAATCCAGCGCAGAATAAAAAGTATTTTTCTTTCGGTAACACAAGGTCTACATCGTTTCTGTTGCAGACAGCATCAGATATAACATATGCATTATCACGATCTGTTTTGACAAAATGTGAAAGAACTGGGTTGGTAATGCCTATAATCGCATCAGTTAGCTTAAGTGTCTCATAGTATTTTTTCCAACCCCTTAACGGCATCCATCCAAAGTCTAAATCCATGAAACCGCGTAGATGCCATACCACTTTTGCGTTAAGCATTTTTGCTATATCATAGCCCACAGACATTACAGTATTGTTAATATGAACTATGTCTATCTTACGGCCTTCCAAAATTTGAGATACAGTCTCAGCACAACGGCGATTTTTTCTGTTGTAAACAAAATGGTTTGGAATGAATTTTAGAAAATATTTTACATATTGATGAGCTTTTACTGGCTTACCGACTAAGTCTTCTTTGAAGTCGCTAACAATGCATTCAACGCCATTGCTGATGAAATAATCATATACACAGCCTTTGGAACCGACCATGACAATAGGATGTACTTGATCACGAACCGATTTAATCAAGTCCATAAGAGAGTATGTTGCACCATCAAAATTATTCGATGCAAATGTAACGTATAGAACTGTTATCATCATGCAGAGCTTAGAGATTGTTTTAAACTTAATTTTTTATGAATTTTAGCCTTCAATTCTTGACGGAATCAAATCAGGTAAGGTATGTTAACGAACCTTCTTCGTATTAGTGTCTATCCGTAGGATTGGTGACATGGAAAAAAATACCTCACTCTTATCTGATTTTTCGGTTTTCTCATTTGAGAGCGTTTCCGAGCCGAAATCTCAAGGATATTGCCAATGTTGAATGCATTAACAGTTTGCCTCTGCTTTTTCTTTTTGTGGTTAATGGCTCCCATCACAGATTCTATTCCGGCATGTCCTTTAAGATATTCATTTCCATCTGTGTCTCTCTGTGCTTAGACTTCTGACGACATCTTTTGTCCTGTTACTTTCTGTTTCTGAAAATTTCTTCATAGAGTTGAAAAATGCAGCTCGCGTAATGTCTTGATTGCCGGAAACGATTATGATTCGCTCCGTATCTCCATCTTTAAGAATTTAACAACTTCCACCACATATTAGCAATATTTTCCGAAGCAAACCTTCTACAGTTGTTTTGTCCATTGACTGCAAATCGATGACGCTGTGTGTCATCATTCATCAATGAGAGTACGGCTTCAGCATATTGATCCAAATCATTGGGCGGGATAACCAAACTATCTTCACCATTTGTTAATATCTCTGTAAGAGTTTCATACGTATTAAACGCTACTGGCACGGCCCCCATCTGTTGTGCCTCTGTCAGAGTGAGCCCCCATGATTCTTTGCAAGATGTCATCATAAAAATTGAAGCATCGCGGTAGTCCTCCATGGGATCCTTTCGCCCAAGAAAATTTACGTTTGGTATCGTCTTATTCTTTACCATTCGTTTATACATTGCCTCGTCGATACCATGACCAACAATATCAAGTGTCCAATCTCGTGAGCGTGAATCAAGTTTTATCCTTCGCCATATTTCCAGTGCAAGAGATATCCTTTTAGATGCTTCATCCAATCGAGCTACAATTAAAACTTTTTTCTTTTTAGAATCCAAGTCCTGGGATCTGGCAAATTCATTTAAAGTAAGAGCATTTGGAATATAATTAAATTTCTTGTTGTCGTTGATACCTCCGAATGCCTTAAAGCCATCTGTTAAACGCCTACTGAGGAGTACAATTTTATCTGCATTTTTGTATGCTGAAAGATAATTGGCTTTTAGCGATTGAACTTCCAAATTTTTAAAATGAGGATAGAATATTGTTTTACGAATCCATCGTAAAAAACTTTTCAAATCTCCTTTATGAATTCTCGTTATATGGCGGACAAATGT